>CAZCVW010000032.1:0-16335 GCA_964502185.1 uncultured Burkholderiales bacterium | reverse complement strand
GGGGGCGGGGGCGGGGTCCACGTGCCGCGCTCCGGAGGCGGCGGCGGGGACGCCTCCTCCGGCTCGGTCTCCTCGGGTGACTGCCGCTCCTCGTCGTCCATCGTCAGGTCCTCGTCTGGCTTCGCGGGCTAGCCACCGGACGCTCCACTGGTGGTCTGGATGGCCTTGAGGGCGGCGCCGGTGGCGTCCCGCACGGTCGTCACCACGTCGGCCGGACGGTGGGCGACGCCGGCCACGAAGACGCCGGCCTCCCGGTTCTCCAAGGCGAAGCCGTACTCGTCGTACTCGACGGGCAGCCCGGGGATCGGGTCCTGGCCGCTCAGCGAGGGGACCATCCCGGTGGCGAGCACCACGAGGTCGACCGCCACCCGGGTCTTTCGCCCCGAGAGCATGTCGTCCGCCTCCACCACGAGGTCGCCGGTGGCCGGGTCAGAGACGACCTTGGCCACCTTGCCCTTGATGAAGTTGACCCCCTCGTCGGCCCGGATGCGGTGGTAGAAGTCCTCGTTCGTCCCCGGAGCCCGGATGTCGATGTAGAAGATGAAGACCTCCGAGTCCGGATACTGGGTCCGGACGTAGGTCGCCTCCTTGATCGAGCCGAGGCAGCAGATCGACGAGCAGTAGGGCAGGTGGTTGTCGTCGCGGGAGCCGGCGCACTGGACGAAGGCCACCCGCTTGGCCTCCCGTCCGTCGCTGGGGCGCACGATCCTCCCCCCGGTCGGGCCGTCCACGGCGGCGAGGCGTTCCATCTGCACGTTGGTCACGACGTCGCGATGCGCGGAATACCCCAGGATGGTGAGCTTGTTGGCGTCGTAGGGCCGCCACCCGGTGGCCAGGATGACGGCGCCCACCTTGAGGGTGATGGCCCTCGGCTCCATGGCGAGGTCGATGGCGTTCGTGGGGCAGGCTTCGACGCAGACGCCGCAGTCGGCCCCGAGGCAGGCCTGCCCGTCGATGACGTACTTCATGGGGAACGCCATGGGACCGGGCAGGTACGCCGCCCGGGTCGTGTCCAGGCCGTAGTTGAAGGCGTTGGGCCGTTCCACCGGGCAGACCTCGGCGCAGCGGTTGCAGGCGATGCAGCGGTCCATGACGACGTAGCGGGGTGCGAGCGTTACGGTGACCTCGTAGTTCCCCGGCCCGCCCGACACCCGTTGAACCTCAGCTTGGGTGAAGACCTTGAAGTGGCGATGGTCGGAGCGGATGCGGCGGAAGTTGATCTCCAGGCCGCAGTAGGGCGGGCAGAGCTTGGGGAAGTACTGGTGGAGCTGCGCCACCCGCCCGCCGAGAGCGGGCGACTGCTCCACGATGTAGACGTCGCTCCCGGCCTCGGCGGCCTCGATGGCGGCCGAGATGCCCGCCATCCCGCCGCCGACGACCAGGATCCCCCCCTCGCGCCCGGACGCGCCGTTACTCGCCATCTACGGGATCTTGGTGGCGAAGGGCACCTTCATGAGCTCCCACTCGCCGCTCTCAGGGTCGCGCCGGGAGTTCACGAAGCAGTGCCAGTTCTCCTCGTCGAGCTTCGGGAAGTCGCCCCGGTAGTAGTAGCCCGGCCAGCGGGTCTCCTCCCGGAAGAGCATGTGCCGGAGGTTGGCCTCGGCGGTGAAGGTCCGGTCCCAGATCTCCCAGCAGCGCAGGAGCTCGTGGAGGTCGCGGGCGGCCAGGTGGGCCAGGTCCTCCTTGAACAGCTCCAGGAGCTCGAGGCCCCGCTCCAGGGTCTTGCCGTTGGTGATGTAGTAGGCGCCGGAACCGGCGGCGTACTCGTCCATGGTCTTCTGCAGCCGCATCAAGGCTTGCTTGGGCAAGATGTAGTTGGCGTTGAGCTCCTGGCGGGTGGTCTCGTGCTGGTGGGCGCCGAAGGTCTCGAAGGGCTTGAACAGCGCCTGTTTGACGTCGTCCACCTGGCCCTGGTCGATGCGGACGTCACTGTTGTCCATCACGAACTGCACGGCGGCCTTCCCGGCCAGGCGCCCCTCGGTGTAGGAGCCGGAGGAGAACTTGTGGGCCGAGGCTCCGCAGGCGTCGCCGGCGGCGAAGAGGCCCTTCACCGTCGTCATCCGGTTGTAGCCCCAGAAGTAGCCCTCGGGGGCCACGTCCTCCGGTCCCGAACACCACGCCCCGGTGCCCGAAGCGTGGCTGCCCATGAGGTAGGGCTCGGTGAGGATCATCTCCGAGGGGGTCTTGGCCGGGTCGATGTTCTCCGAAGCCCACAGGTGGGCCTGGGACATCGTCATGTCGAGGAAGTCCTCCCAGGCGTCGGACTCGATCTCCTGGATGGCCTTCGGATCGTTGGCCGCGTCGGTGAACATCTTCTGGAGGGCCTTGTCGGTCCGCAGGTAGTGGGGGCCGTTGCCGTCCTTGATGTCGTTCAGCATGAGGTGGTTGCGCAAGGGGGTGGGGACGGGCTTGGCCAGCCCGTAGGGAGCCCACTCCTCCAGCTCGGCAGCCCGCGTCACCTCGATGTTCTCGCCCTTGGAGTTCTCGGCCACCGACTTGAACAGGAGGAACCACATGCCCACCGGGCCGTAGCCGTCCTTGAAGCGGGCCACCACCAGGCGGTGCTCCATCTGGGTCATCTGGGCGCCGGCCTGGATCTGGAGGGCGTAGGCCGAGCCGGTGTTCCAGGGGGCGTACCAGATGCGCCCCAGGCCCTCACCCGTCGCCCGGGGTCGGTACACACCGGTGGCCCCACCGCCGCACGAGATCACGGCCTTGGCCTTGAAGACGTAGACCTTGTACTCCCGTACCGAGAACCCGACCACACCGGCGATGCGGGTGGGGTCGTCGGCGTCGAGGAGCGGGTGGGAGATGAAGATCCGCTCGTAGAGATTGCCGTCGCCCACCGCCGCCTTGGCCGCCTCGGCCACGATCGGCTTGTACGACTCGCCGTGGATCATGACCTGCCAGCGGCCCTCCCGCTTGTAGCGGTCGTCCTCCGTCTTGAAGAAAGGCAGCCCCCACTCCTCGAACATGTGCACCGAGGAGTCGACGTGGCGGGCGATGTCGTAGACGAGGTCCTCCCGGGAGATGCCCATGAGGTCCTGGCGCACGTAGCGCACGAAGTCCTCCGGTTGGTTCTCGCCCCACTGCATCCCCATGTAGCAGTTGATGGCTGACAGCCCCATGGCCACGGCGCCGCTGCGCTCGATGGCGGCCTTGTCGACCATCACCACCCGCAGGCCCTGGGCCCGGGCCCAGTGCGCGGCCTCGAAGGCAGCGCCGCAACCGGCCATGCCCCCGCCGAGGATCACGACGTCGCACTCGACGACTTCGGTTTCGACTTCGAATGACATCGGTGACCTCCGAGGCCTTATTTAGGCGGGAAGACCTGGCAGCGCGTCCACCTTGAGCCAGATGGGTTCGCCGTGCAGGTACTGGGATCTGAAGTCGGCGTCGGCGGGGGCCGGCATCCCCATGGTGGCGTCGATGGAGCCCCAGGGCGTCGTGCGGATGGGGTACTTGAAGCGCTTGATCTCGCCGTTGCGGAACTGGACGGCCCACATGATCGAGTCGGTACCTCGCAGGGGGGTGACCCGGGAGCCCATGGGCATGACGTCGGCGTAGCCCCGCATCTCGATGGCGCCCTGCGGGCACATCTTGACGCAGGCGTAGCACTCCCAGCACAGGTCGGGCTCCTGGTTGTAGCCCTGGCCGATGGCGCGGTCGAGCGCCATGAGGTCGTTCGGGCAGATGTACATGCAGACCGGCACATCAAGGGCCTTGCACCCGTCGCACTTGTCGGTATGGACGAAGGTCGGCACTGGTTGCCCCCTTGTTATCGCGGCGCCATAGGCGGGACGGTGAAGACGGGATTGCGGTTGGCCAGGTACTCCTCGGAGACGAAGGGCGAGCCGTCGCCGTAGACGCGGCCCGCTTCCAGCATCGTGTCGAACACCTCGGTGCGGAACTTCTGCTGGTCGGGTTGGCCGCCCTCGGCGATGAGGGAGCGGATCCACGTCCCGCTGATGGGGTCCTTCTGGTCCTGGTGGCCGCAGAGCTTCTCGTAGCCCGGCCCGCAGCGCGGGCAGTAGAACCACTCCAGGGTGAGGACCGGCTTGATGCCGATGTCGGGGATCTCCTCGAAGATGCGGTGGGCGGCGTAGGGGTCGTAGTACTTGCCCACCCCGGCGTGGTCGCGGCCGAACATGTGGTGGGTGCAGCCGAGGTTCTTGCGCACGAGGGCGTGGAACACCGCTTCCCGGGGTCCGGCGTAGCGCATGTCCCACAACAGGATCGACGTCATGTGCACGTCGGGGAGGAAGTAGCCGGCCTCCTGCAGCATCGACTGGCCGAGGATGACGGCCTCGTCGATCGAGTCGCCCACCTTCTTTTCCCCGATCACGGCGCTGACCAGGACGGCGTCGGCGCCGGCGGCGAACCAGGCCGACTTCATGAGCCACTCGTGTCCGACGTGGGGGACGTTGCGGGACTGGTAGGCGACGACCCGCTCCCAGCCGTTCTCGGCGAAGCGCGCCCGCATCTGGGCCGGGGTGAAGAAGAAACGATCGAAGGGCGCTTCGATACGGGGCGGGTTGACCAGGGTGATGCTCCCGCCCACGAACCGGTCCTGGTAGCCGTAGGTGCGCTGGACACCGGGGTGGGCCTCGTCGGTCGTCCCGTAGATCTGCCCGGCCAGGAACTCCTTGTCGTAGGAGTAGACGTCTTCCACCTCCAGGACCGCCAGGGGCGCGTCCTGGTAGGTGAGGAGCAGGCTCTGGCCTTCCGCCACCCCGAGGTCGGCCACCTGGGTGGCCGAGAGGTCGAAGAGGATCGGGACGCTCCAGACGTAGCCGCTGGAGAGGCACATGTCCTTGGCCACGCCGTCGACGTCGGCCCGGGTCATGAAGCCCGTGAGGGGCGAGAAGAACCCGTAGGCCAGGCTCAGGCACTCGGTGGCGATCTGACCGCGGACGGGGATGCGGGTCGTCGCCCGGGCGACCGCCTCGGCCGCTTCCTCGGGCCCGGCCACCCGCTCGATCAGCGCGCCCCCGTGCGGCGAGGCGGTGTTGTCGACGGTCGTCATGAGTGCCCCCCCGGATCTCGACTCGACGGGGCGCGTCGCGACGCCCCTGTCCCGCTCTGAACCCTGCCCCCGGCTAGAGGACGCGTCAAATAAGGGTTTGTCCGGCTTCGCCGTCCGTTTGCTTATCCCGGCTCGGCGGCGCGGGGCAGGAGGACGGGCGGGGCGAGGTGCGCCTGGCGGGCCACGAATTCGTTGGCGAAGGCGAGGAAGCCCTTGGCCAGGGGCGAGAGCTGCTTGCCTTTGCGGTAGAGCACGTGGATCGGGCGATGGATGGCCAGGCTGTCCACCTCCACCTTGGCCAGGGCGCCGAGGGCCAGCTCCCGGGGCACGGAGTGCTTGGAGACCATGGCCACGGCCAGGTTGGCCTCCACCGCCTTCTTCACCGCTTCTGTGCCGGGCAGCTGCATGGTGAACCGGAGCCGGTGGCCGCGACCCTGGAAAGCCCCGTCGATGAGGGTGCGGGTGCGCGACCCGGCCTCGGGCACGGCGAAGTCTTCGGCGGCGACCTCTTCCACCGAGACCGAGCCCCGCCCGGCGAAGGGGTGGGAGGGCGAGACGATGAGGTAGAGCTCGTCCTCCACGAGGTCGCGGATGACGAAGCGGCGGTCTTCCACCGGGCCCGTGACGATGGCCACGTCGATCATCGACTGCATGACGCGCTCGAGGATGCGGTTGGTCGACTCGACCTGGAGGGTGGCTTCGGCTTCGGGGTGCAGCTCGCGGAACCCCCGGATGATGGCCGGGGCCACGTACATCCCCCCCGTGGTGTTGGCCCCGAGGGCGAGGCGGCCCCGGGACGAGCCCCGCAGCAGGGCGAGGGCGTGCTCCATCTCAGCCCGGGAGGTCAGGATCGCCTGGGCGCTGGCCAGGATCGCCTCCCCCGCTTCGGTGAGGAAGAGCTTGTGCCCGAGGCGCTCGAAGAGCTTGACGTTGAGATGTTGCTCGAGGCTCTTCATCTGCTGGCTCACGGCCGGCTGGCTGATGAGGAGCTCCTCGGCCGCCACCGAGAAGCTCAGGTGCTTGGCCACCGTGCAGAAGATCTGGAGCTGGTTGAGGTTCAAGAAGACTCCTCGACTGGCTCCAACGATCTGGGGACGCCAGGCATTTCGGCGGGCAGGTCGAGACGGATCTCTTCTCCCTCGTAGAGCACGGCCTCGGCCCGGCGCACGGCCTCGTCGGTGGACAGGAAGAAGTGGTCGGCCCCTAGGCGCGGGTAGAAGCCGGACCGGCGCATCACGTCGAGGACGAGGCCCTTCACGTTGGCCAGGTAGAGGTCGAGGCCCCGAGCGGCGTAGTCGTCGGCGATCTCCGCGAGGGTATGGTCGGCCGAGGAGTCGAGGTCGTTCACGCTGCTGGCGTCGAGCACCAGCACCCGCAGCGTCCCGTGCTGGCCCTCCTCCACCCTGCGGAGCTTCTCCTTCAAGAACTCGGCGTTGGCGAAGTAGAGGGGGGCGTCGATCCGCAGCACGACGATTCCGGGGGTAGTCACCGCCTCGGGGGACCGCTCGACGTTGCGGAAGTGGCTCGTGCCGGGCAGACGGCCGAGGACGGCGGTATGGGGCCGGGTCGTCTGGCGGAGCACGACCACCAGCGAGGCCACCACGCTGATGAGGATCCCGAACTGGATCCCGAGGACGAGCGTGGAGGCGAAGCAGAGCATCATGAGACGGAAATCGCTCCGCTTGACCCGGTAGAGCCGCCGGGCTTCGGGCACGTCCACGAGGCCGGCCACGGCCATGAAGACGACCGAGGCGAGCACGGCGTTGGGCAGGGGTCGGAAGAGGGGGGTGAGGACGACGAGGGTGAGCGCCACGACTCCGGCGCTGACGACCGCGGCGAGTTGCGTCCGGGCGCCTGCGCTGGCGTTTACTGCCGTGCGCGAGAACGATCCGCTCACCGGGTAACCCTGGGAGAAGCCCGCCGCCACCGTCGCCACTCCAAGAGCCACAAGCTCCTGGTTCGGCCGGATCGGGTAGCCGTGGCGGCGGGCGAACACCTTGGCGATGGCGATCGACTCGACGAACCCGAGCATCGTGATGGCGATGGCGGTGGGCAGCAGCGTTTCGAGCTGACCGAGGTCGGCGTCGGGGACGGACAACGAGGGGAGCCGGCCGGGGATCTCCCCTACCACCTTCACGCCCCGGCTCTCCAGCCCGAGGACGGAGACGGCGGCCGTGGCCGCCATCACCACGAGCAGCGCTCCCGGCCAAGCGGGCCGCCAGCGGCGCAGACTGGCGAGCAGCACGATCCCGGCCGTCCCGACGGCGAGCGTGGTGAGGTGGACGTCACCGAGGTGGCGGACCGCGTCCGTGACCACGACGTGGACGTGCTCGCTCTGGCGGAGGGGGATCCCGAAGAGGTGCTTGAGCTGGCTCACCGAGATGATCAGCGCGGCCGCCGAGGTGAATCCGGAGAGGACGGGGCGGGAGAGGAAGTTCACCGCGAATCCCAGCCGGCCGAGGCCCATGGCCATGCGCATGAGGCCTACCATGACGGCGAGCGCGGCGGCCAGCCCGAGGTAGACCTGCGGATCGCCATGCGCCAAGGGGGCTACGCCGGCGGCCACCAGCAGCGAACTGATGGCGGTCGGGCCGATCCCCAGCTGGCGGGACCCCCCGAGCAGGGCGTAGGCCACCAGGGGGAGCAGGGCGGCATAGAGCCCAGCCTCGGGTGGCAGGCCGGCGAGCAGGGCGTAGGCCATGCCCTGGGGGATGAGCATCGTCCCGACGGTGAGTCCGGCGGCGAGATCGCCGGCCAGGTCCGAACGCCGGTAGCCGGCCAGCACCTCCAAGACGGGGAAGAGACGCTTGACGCCGCGGCGCCGGGAGCGGCCGCGGGGAACGGGCCCGTTTCGGCTCCCCGCCCCGTCGTCGGCCATTTTGCTGCGCCCCCGTTGCCATCATCTCACCCATCTGGCGTTTCATCCACGCTGGCGCCCATGCGCAAGTAGTGGTCAGGCGACGACCGGCTCGGCCCCCGCCGCTGCTTCTGCCTCTGTGTCTGCCTCTGGCGCCGCCTGCCGCAACACGGCCGCGGTCGTCTCCGCCCGCTGCCGCCAGAAGTGGCCCACCGGGCCGAGGACGGGGCTGAGCCGACCGTGTTCCCGGGCCCAGGTGTCGGCTTCGCCGGCCAGCCAGCGGAGCGTGGCGGACGGGTCTTGGGCGAGGAGCGCCCGTAGGGCGAAGCGGCGTTCCCCTTGGCGCAGGCCGAGTCCGAGGCTCTCCGCGGCGCCGGCGAGGTCCGACCGGGTGAGGATGATGCCGCTGCGGACGGGGGCGAGAAGCCCACCCAGGAGCTCGTCGAGCCCGGACTCGGGGCCGGGCAGGGGCGGCGCCTCCCGCAGGTGCAGCGGGAGTCCATCCGGCCGGGGGGAGGCGGTAGCGGCGGCGTGGAGGGCGGCGGACAGCGCCCGTCCCCAGGCGGCGTACGGCGGGCCGGCGACGCGCTCGAGCTTGGCCAGATAGGCGGGCACCCACGACAGCAGGTGCTCCCACAGCAGGGCCCGACCGGCCATTTGGGCCTGGGCTTCCCCGGTCTCGGTGAGGGCGGCGTAGAGGCCGAGGAGGGAGGCGAGGTGGTCGGGCTCGGCCGGGGGGGTGAATCCGAGGGCGCGCCAGAAGCCGGCCACCCGGTCGGCCGCCTCGCCCCCCAGCATCCCCTCGGCCCCGAGGTGGATCGAGGCGTAGGGCGCGAGCTGGAGGACAAAGACCTCGGTGTGCTCGGCCGATGTGACGCCATCGGGGAGCCCGAGGGCCCGGGCCACCCGGGCGTGCTCGGGGGAGCCGCCCTCGCAGACGACGGCCAGGGCCCGGAAGATCTCCGGTGAGCTCATCCCTTCGGGACGAGCTCGGGAGGCAGCTGGAAGAACTCGCGGGCCGGCTTGAGCGGGCGCAGCATCCAGTGGGGGCGCCGCGTCCCGTCGGGGGAGACGAGGTCGGCCCGGCGGGTCAGCTCCAGCCACTGCCGGTAGACGTCGCCGGCCTTCCCGGTGTCGACGGCGATGTCGCCCTCCCGGTCACCGGGGGCGGCCTTGGTGACCCGCACCGCCTGATGCCAGCAGTGCTGGCCCGAGATGGGATCGGGATGCACCGGGAAGGTGAGGTTCTGGTGGACGCCCACCGCGCTCCACCAGATCCGGCTCGTGTCGGGGTCGGACGACTCGTAGGGCGCCACGCCGGCGCGGCGCTGCATAGCCCAGCCCGACGGGCCCCGGTCGAGGGCCACGGTGGCCATCATCTGGCCCTGCCCGGCCTGGCCCTCGGGCTTCCACCGGCCCATGTGGTGGCTGCAGGCCACCACCCCGGGGCGGATGCCCTCGGTCACCCAGGCCTTGAGGACGAAGTGCCCGATTTCGGTCTCCACCCGGGCGAGGGTGCCCGTGCGCAGTCCCAAGCGATCGGCGTCGGTGGGGTGGACCCACAGGGGATTCGCGTGCGCGATCTCGTCCAGCCACTTGGCGTTGGCCGAACGGGTGTGGATCTGCACGGGGAGACGGAAGGTGGAGATCAGCGGCATCTCCCCTTCGGCCAGCGCGTCGGGGTGGACGTGGCTGCGGATGTAGCCGGGGAGGGCGTGCTCCGGCCAGCCCCACTGGGCCAGCGTGGAGGACCAGAACTCGAGCCGACCCGACGGCGTCGGGAAACCACGCAGGACCCGGCCGTCCACCCGCACCCCGACGGCGCGGCGACCCTGCGGGTCAGGATCGGGGCTCGGGAGGGGGACCCTGTTGACCAGAGGCACGCCGGGGGTGGCGCAGTAGACCCGCCCGAAACCGCTCTCGGCGGCGTCGACCAGACGGTGTTCGGGCACCTCCAACTCGTGGCGGGGCCCGACCCCCTGGGCGATCTCGAAGGCGCCGTAGCGGCGCATGTACTCGAGGGGGGTGAGGCCCTCGGCCGCCGCCCGCTCGGGCAGGCCGGGAACCGAGTGCTCGAAGATCCAGCCGTAGTACTCGTCGACGCCGAGCTTCTCCCCCGGGCGTTCCTCGGACTCGTGGTACTGGCGGATGCCGAGGCTCCCGTCGGGGTCGATCCGCCAGGAGAGCTCGGTCCAGAACTCGTTCTCCTCCCACACCTCCCCGGGGTTGACGTCGCGGGTGTCGGTGATCTCCTCACCCTGGCGCCGGCGGGCCTCCCGGAGGACGGGCTGGCGGAAGCCGATCCACTGACCGTCGTGGGTCTCGTAGGAGTGGAGGTCGTGGCGCTCGGAGGCGTGACCCATGGGCAGCACGTAGTCGGCGAAGAAGGCGGTCTCCGACCAGGTGGGGGTGAGGGCCACGTGGAGGCCCACCTTTTCCTGGTCGGTCAGCGCCTCGATCCAGGAGAATCCGTCCGGGTTGGTCCACACCGGGTTGTACACCCGGGAGAAGTAGACCTCGAGCCGGCCCCGGCCCTCCTTCAGGAAGTGGGGCAGGAGGAAGGACAGCTCGTGCATGGCCAGCGGGTACTCGAGGGGCCAGGTGAGCTCGTTCCAGGCATGCCGGTGGCGCGGCCAGTGCATCGGCCGGGGCAGGAACTTGTTCCAGGCGTTGGGGAACGTGCCTCCCGGGGTGGCCACCGCCCCCAGCAGCGCGTTCAGGAGGAAGATCGTCCGGGCGACCTGCCAGCCGCCCAGGTTGCCCGCCGCCGCCGAGCGCCAGCTGTGGGTGGAGAGCCGGGTGCCGGCCCCCGCCACCGCCTCGGCCACCTCCGCCAGCGTGGCCGCCGCCACCCCCGACTCGGCCTCGGCGAACTCGAAGGTGTAGCCCGCGTAGAGCTCGGCCAGTACCGTCTCGAAGGACTCGAAGGTGGGGTTGAGCTCGGGGTGGCAGGCGGCCAGGTACTCCTGCCAGTTCCACCAACGGCGCACGAACTCCCGGTTGTAGCGCCCCGTGACGATGATGTGGCGGGCGATGGCCAGGTTGATGGCCGCCTCGCTGCCCGGATACGGGGCCAGCCACCAGTCGGCGTGGGTGGCGGTGTTGGAGAGCCGGGTGTCGAGGACGACGAGCTTGGCCCCCCGCTCCTTGGCCTCCATGATCCGCTGGGCGTGCGGGTTGAAGTAGTGGCCGGCCTCCAGGTGGGAGCTGATGAGGTAGATGACGTCGGCGTTGGCGTGGTCGGGGCTGGGCCGGTCGATGCCCATCCAGAAGGCGTAACCGGACCGGGCGCCGCTGGAGCACACGTTGGTGTGGGAGTTGTGCCCGTCCACCCCCCAGGAGGCCAGCACCCGCTCCGTGTAGCCGTCCTCCCCCGGGCGCCCCACGTGGTACATGACCTCGTTGCCCCGCTCCTCGACGATGGCCGTCCGGATGCGCTGCGCGAGGTCGTCGAGAGCCTCGTCCCAGGACACGCGTTCCCAGCGACCCTCCCCTCGGGCGCCCGCCCGCCGCAGCGGGTAGAGCACCCGGTCGGGGTCGGTCACCTGGTTGAGGGTGGCCGGGCCCTTGGCGCAGTTGCGCCCCCGGGACCCCGGGTGCTCGGGGTTTCCCTCGAACTTGCGCACCGTGAGGGTGTCGGGGTCGACGTAGGCCAGCAGCCCGCAGGCCGACTCGCAGTTGAAGCAGGTGGTGGGCACCAGCATCGAGCGCCGCTCGACCCGCTCGGGCCAGGAGCGGGAGTCGAGCTCGACCCAGTCGTCCCAGCGCTCCTTGGGCGGAAAGGCGGCGAGGTGGATCCGGCTCGGTCCCGGGTAGAACGTCTCGCCCCGGGCCTCGGTGGCGTGCCGGGCGGCACTCACCCGCTGCCCGAGCTGCTCGAAGTCAGTGTGATCCACGTGCTCCTCCATCACGTCAGGCGTCGGGCTGGGCGGCCTGCGCCGACGTGAGGATAGAAGCGAGCATCGTACCGGAGCTTAGTAAGCGATTGCGTGTGTGCGCAAACGCGCATACACAGAGGGCCGCGTCGGGAGTCCCCCCGCTGGCGTCCTCAAATGAACAGGGTGATGTCGGCGTCGGCGGCCATGTCGATGAAGCTGGCCGCGCCGATCGGCACTTCGAGTCCGTCGATGAAGTCTTCCTTGGCGTCGAGCCCGTAGAGCTCCATCGTCATCTGGCAGGGGTGGAGCTTGACGCCGAGGTCCATGGCCATGGCCAGGAGCTCGGTGGGGCTGGTCACGTTGAACTGCTTCGCCAGCTTCTTGATCATCGTCGTACCCATGCCGCCCATGTGCATCTTGCCGAGCTTGAGGTGGTCGGTGCCGCCCTTGTCCATGAAGGACTCGGCCTTCTGCATCCAGTTGTCGCCCGTGATCCGCTTGTCGTTCTTCTGGAGGACCCGCAGGCCCCAGAAGGTGAAGAAGATGTTGACGTCGAGGCCCGAGGCCGCTCCCGTGCTGGCCAGGATGAGCGTGGGCCACACGCGGTCGAGGTCAGAGCTCCAGCAGACGATCGTCATGCTCTTGTGGCCGTTGGACCCGTTGCCTTCCGCCATCCTGGCTCCTCCCTAGTCCGAACATATGCGTGAATTCTAAGGTCAAGGTTCATTCCTCGCAACGGAAGCAGCGGATCCCTTGTTCCTCGATGATCTGCTTGTAGCGCTCGAAGGCGACGGCACCGTCGACGAGATGGGCGCTTTCGGCCTCGAAGTCGCTGGGGCGCAGCCGGACGAGCCACCCGGCTCCGTACGGGTCGCGGTTGGCGACGGCCACGTCGGCCTCGTAGGCGGCGGCGTTGACCTCGACGATCTCACCGGAGAACGGGGCCGGAAAGGGGCCGACCCACTTGGCGCTCTCGATGACGGCCAGGGGTCGGCCCTGTCGGACCACCCGGCCCACCTTCTTCCAGGACACGGAGACGAAGCGGCCGCACATGGTCTGGGCCGTGTCGGTCATGCCCAGCGTGGCCACTCCGTCGTCCCCGAGGCGGACCCAGACGTTCCGCCCGACGTCGTACAGGAGGTCGGCGGGAACCGCGCACCCGTACCAGGTCTGCTGCGTGCTCATCAGGGCTCACAGCTGATGCCCTCGGCCTCCAGGAAGACCTGGTAGGCGGCGACGCCGTCGGCTCCCGTCTTCATGTCGGCCAGGTCGGCGTCGAGATCATCGGGCCGGATCTTCGACACCCACCCGGCCCCGTAAGGGTCGCGGTTGATCATTCCCGGGTCGGAGACCAGGGCCTGGTTCACCTCGACGATCTCGCCGCTCACCGGGGTGGGGACGGGCCCCACCCACTTCGAGCTCTCCACGGTGGCGACACTGCGGCCCTTGGCCACCTTCTTGCCGGCCGCCCTGGGGCTGACCGAGAGGATCCCCTTGGCCAGGTTCTGGGCCACGTCGGACAGGCCGACGACGACGACGCCGTCCTCCACCCGGGCCCAGACGTGCTTCTCCACGAGGTAGTACAGGTCGTCGGGGAGATTGCAGTTGAGTACCGTTGCCACCGCTCCTCCTTAGGGCTCGCGAGCCCGTTCGGCCGCCTCCCGGCGGGCCCGGACCAACCACTCCGGCCCTCCTGCTGACCCCGACGGGGTCGGAGCCGCCGGGGTCTGGGCCGCCGGGGTCTGGGCCGCCGGGGTCTGCTCTTCGAGAGCGTCCGGATCGACGCCTTCGCCGTGCTCGGCCATGAGGTGGTTCACGAGCATATCGAAGGCGACGAGCCGGATCTGCCCCTGGAACTCGGCAACGAAGTCCGGGTCCCGGCCCCGGGGTTTGATCTGGTGGTCGTAGCCCGCGCCGCACAGCGGACACTCGAGGGCGTAGAACGACTTCCCGAGCCGCTCCTCGAAGCGGACGCCCTCGGGATGGGTATCCGCCAGGTGGGCGTGCAGCGCCCGGGGCGCGCCGTCGAAGGGACACCAGGGGCAGTTCATGGCGTCTCACCCGCGGCCGCTACCGCTTCCTCCACAAATTCGACGACCACCTGGCCGGCGGGGGTGAGCCCGACCCGGTCGCCGTCCAGGGAGCGGGCGGCGAGCCCGGCCTGGATAAGGTCGTTGAGTCGCTCCCAGGCCACCACCATCGACACGCCGGCGCGTTCCGCCAGCTCGGCCAGCGGGGCGTCGGCCTCGGACAGACGGGCCAGCCAGGAGTAGGCCGCGGGGTCGCCCGCCGCCCTGAAGGCCCGCAGCACGAGCTCCCGGGCCGCTTTCCCATCGGGGGACACCCCCGGGCCCCCGGGCTCTCCGGGGGAGCGCACCGGTGCCGGAGATTCCTCCCCGGCGGTCTCGCTGAACACGAACCGGCCGTAGCGCTCGATGGCCAGCTCCAACTCCCGGAGCCGGGCCCCGACGGCTTTGCCCAGCAGGCCGGGGTCGGGAGCCATTTAGTGGACCCTCGTGCCCACTAGGCCTCCGCCCCGGCGGCGGCGGCGACGCCCGGCGCCGGGCGCACGATCGCCTCGTCCACCAGCTGGACCACGTCGAGCACGGCCATGTTGGCGTCGTGGCCGGTCGTCTTGGCCGCGTCGGTGTACATGGTCATGTCCTTGGGGCAGGCCACGACGAAGCCCTCCACGCCCAGCGTCGCCGCCTCCCGGATGCGGTTCTCGCTCGGGCGTTCGGTGAGCGCCGAGTCGTCCATCCAGATGCGACCCCCGCCCGCCCCGCAGCAGAACGTGTTGTCCCGGTTGCGGGGCATCTCGATCAACTCGCAGCCCAGGGCGGCCAGGATACGGCGGGGGGCGTCGGTCACCCCGTTGTAGCGGGCCAGGTAGCACGGGTCGTGGTAGGTGACGCGCCGCCCGAGGGGCCGCACGGGCAGCCGGCCCGACTCGAGCAGGTCGGCCAGCAGCTCGGTGTAGTGGTGGACGGGGAAGGTGGCCCCGAACTCCGGGTACTCGTTGCGCAGGGTGTTGAGCGAGTGCGGGTCGGTGGTGAAGATCTCGGCGAACTCGGCCTTGGCGAAGGCGGCCATGTTCTGCTCCACGAGCATCTCGAAGAGCCCTTCCTCACCCACGCGCCGCACGTCGTTGCCCGAGTTGCGCTCGTCCTCGTAAAGGATCCCGAAGTCGACCCCGGCCTGGGACAGGATCCGGGCCAGGGTGCGGGACAGCTCGGCCACGCGCTCGTCGAAGCTGGCGTAGTCGCCCACGAACCACAGGTAATGGACCGCTTCCTTGCGAGCATCCTTGATCGGCGGGTCGAGACCCTTTGTCCACCGGGCCCGCATCCGGGCCGACTTCCCGAACGAGTTGCCCTGGGTGGCCAGGTTCTGGAGGGCGTCCTGGAGCGATGGTTCCATCGCGCCCTCGTCGACGAGCGAGCGTCGGAGCTGCACGATCGTGGACACGTGCTCGATCCCCACCGGGCACGCCTCCACGCAGGCCATGCAGGTGGTGCACGACCACAGCGTCTTGGCGAGGATGACGTCGCCGGCGACACGGGTGTCGCCGTTGCCCGACAGCGGCCCGGTCGCGTCGGGGCGCTGTTCGCGGTCGAGGATGGCGTGGTTGCCCGACTGGACGTCGACCCACTGGCGCAGGTCGAGGATGAGGTCACGGGGTGACAGCGGCCCCCCGGCCACCTGGGCGGGGCAGACCGTGTGACACCGTCCGCACTTGGTGCAGGCGTCGAGGTCGACGAGCTCCTTCCAGGTGAAGTCGCCGATCACGCGGTAGCCGGGGTAGGCGGCATCCGGGGCCGGCTTGGGCAGGCGCCGGGCCGTGGTCGGGCTGTGGACGACGAGGTTGGCGGCGTCCACCACCATGTGCATGGCCTTGGAGAACGGGATGTAGGCCACGAAGGCGAGGGCGAGGACGGAGTGGACCCACCAGGTGGCGAGCCGGGCGTCGCCCGCCGTCGCCAGCCCCATCCCGGCGAGGTCGAAGCCCTTGCCCAGGGCCCAGCCGACCGGCGACCACCCCTCGAAGCCCGGGAAGTCCGAGGCCCGGATCCGGAGACCCTCCATGAGGAAGCCGGTGACCATGATGGCGCCGAGCAGCCCGAGGAAGAGCCAGTCGCCCTTCACGAACTCGGACCTGGAGTACCCGCCGTCGGGCTTTTCGGCGCGGGTGTAGTCGAGCGTGCGGGGCCGGCGCGCCCGGCGGATGGCGAGGTAGACGATCCCGGCCACGGCGGCGAGGCCCATGACGTCGAGGATGACCGAGTAGCCGAGATAGAAGGCACCCTTGAAGAAGGTGGCCCGTTGCCCGGTCAGGATCTCCGTCCCGAGGCCGGTGATGTCCTCGTCGATGGTGAGGATCACCGTCCCGATGAACAGCGTGATGAAGCCCCAGAAGACGGCGAGATGGGCGAGGCCGGTGGCCCGGTCGCGTTTGGCCACCGTCCGGTTGGTGGTGATGTCGGCCAGCGCCACGCCGACCGGCCTCGTGCGGGGTGCCGTCTCCGGCCCCGGGGGTACGGGGGTGTCCCCCGACGCCACGGTCCCGCCGTCCG
>CAZCVW010000031.1:0-16500 GCA_964502185.1 uncultured Burkholderiales bacterium | reverse complement strand
GGATCCCGCCGAACTCGCCCGGATGATGGATGAGCTCGTGGCGGCCGAGACGGCGCTGCGCAACCCCTCCACCCCCGACGGCGAGCTCGCCCGCCTCGCCCGCCGGCAGCAGGCGATCTACCGGGCGCTTTCGGCCCGTCCAGAGGCGCTGAACGAGGCGAGGGACCGGATCCCGGAGGCGCTGCGCCCCGCCGTCGAGGCGAACGTCTCGGCTGGCGCCGAGCTTCGGGCCCTGACCAAGCCGAAGACCGAACTGCCGCCGTGGCGCATCATCGCGCCCCCACCGGCCACGGAACTCGAGCAGTACTACCGCGAGGCCGAGCAGCGCTTCGGTGTGCCCTGGGCCTACCTCGCTTCCGTCCACCTCGTGGAGACCCGCATGGGGCGCATTCGGGGTACGAGCTCGGCCGGCGCCAAGGGCCCCATGCAGTTTCTGCCCAGCACCTGGGAACGCTGGGGTGAGGGCGGCAACATCGAGGCTCCGCACGATTCGATCCTGGCCGCCGGGCGCTACCTGAAGGCGACCGGCGCGCCCGGCGATATGGCCAAGGCGCTCTACGCCTACAACCATTCCGACCGCTACGTGCGGGCGGTCACCGCTTACGCCCGTCAGATCGAAGCCGACCCTCGCGCCTACCTCGCCTACTACCACTGGCAGGTCTACTACATCACCCCGCCGGGCGACGTTCTGCTCGACGAGGGCTACGGCACCTAAGTTCTGCCAGGTGTATTTCGGCACGATCCGCGCAAACCGGACATCCGTTCGTGGCAATGTAAAGAGAGAGTGAGGAATCGGCCCTCACCTCGCCGAATACCAGGGTGAGGCCGGATTCCCCCCACGGAACGACCGGCCCGGGGCTCTGTTCAACGGAAGGGCGTTCCTGGTGCGACGCGCAGGCCGGATTGCCGGGGTGGCTTCGCTGACCCTTGGTCTGGCCATGCTGTTCGCCATCCCGGCCGGGGCCGAAACAGTCGTTCCGCCCGGTTACCGCGTAGCCGCCGAAGAAGAGCTCGCCCCCGGGGTGCACCATCTCGAGATCGTCTCGGACGCCCCCATGGTCGCCAACGTGGCCCGGGTCGCTAAGGACGCGCCGGTCTCGTTCCGCGCCGTTCTCTCCAACGAGAAGGTGGCGGGCGACGCTCCGCTGCTCGAGCGCACCAGCAGCATGTGTGTTCGGGTCAGCTGCCTCGTCGCCCTCAACGGCGACTTCGCCGCCGTCGGCAGCGATCAGCCCATCGGCGGGCTGGTGACCGGCGGGCAACTGCTCCGTTCCCCCAGCGCTACCCACCACCAGCTCTCCATCACCCGGGACGGTGAACTGCTGGCCGGGTCCTTCGAGTGGACCGGAACGCTCGTGCCGACCGACCTGCGGCCCCTCGCCGTCGACGGCGTCAATGTGCCGCAAGGCGAGAACAAGGTGATCCTCTACACGTCGGCCTTCGGGCCGTCGACCCAGCCGTCCGGTCCGGTCACTGGACTCGAGGTGCGCATGGTGGAGCCGGCCGGGCCCTTGGTGCTGGGGCAGACCACCATGGTGGAGCTGGTCGGCCTGCGGGAGGGCGCGTTGCCCGAGCCGATCCCTGCCGGCGGTGGCCTCCTGTCCGGTCAGGGGTCGGGCGCTGAGGCGCTCCGGGCCCTGTGGCAAAGGGTCGAGGCCGGCACGGCCGGCGAGCGGGCTCTCCTCCGTCTGGAGACGCCGGCCGACGTGGTCGAGAGCCTGGGCGGAAGCCCCATCCTGCTGCGGGAAGGCAAGCGGTGGTTCGCCGACGTTGACGACAACTTCACGCGAGGCCGCCACCCGCGCACCCTGGTCGGATGGAACGGTGCCGGCGACACGTTCCTGGTGACGGTGGACGGGCGGCAACCGGGACTGAGCATCGGGATGACACTGGCCGAGGCGGCCGACTTCATGCTCGCCCTCGGGGCCACCGAAGCGATCAACCTGGACGGCGGCGGTTCCACCACCTTCGTCTACAAGGGACAGGTGGCGAACCAGCCGAGCGACGTCGCCGTGCGCAAGAGTTCGGGACAGGTCATCAAGCACACGGCCAGTGCCGGTGAGCAGGTCGTCAGCCACGTGGAGCGCCCGGTGGCCAGCGCATTGGCCTTGGTGCCCAGCACCGAACTGTCCGTGCCCGTGATCGACCCGCTCGCCGGCCCCAGCCTGGATCTGCCCCAGGCGATGGCGCTGCCCATGCTGGACGCCGCGGATCCCGGGTCGGTGCCCGGCGGTGGTCTACCCGCTCTGCTCTCGGAGC
Source organism: uncultured Burkholderiales bacterium (assembly GCA_964502185.1). Lineage (GTDB taxonomy): Bacteria > Actinomycetota > Acidimicrobiia > IMCC26256 > BP-133 > CAZCVW01. Next base: position 14,241 of record CAZCVW010000031.1, on the reverse strand, counting down.
CCGCCGCCGATTTCGGCGAGAGTTTGCGGGCCGCGGCCGTGGCCGCGAACGCCGTCGTGGGGATCTGCCTCGCCACCTTCTGGGTTGGGCGCCGTGGGGTCCCGCTTTTCAGCCAGCTCAGCGCGGCGCCGACGAGGTCCAAGTGAATCGCGACAGCCTCGAAGCAAGGCTACGGGCGACGGAGATCGCCCTCGATGCCCTACTGGCCGAGATCGACGAACTCCGGGACCGCCTCGCCGAGCACGCCCGGTCATGCCCGAGGGCGGCCGACGAGATCCATTTGGATTGAGCGCGTCATGATCGGCCGCGAGGACCGTTGATAGGGCTACCGGGTGTTCCTCGTCGAAGACGCCGGCGAAGGCGATCCCGACCTCGGCTTCAACGCCGAGAAGTACCTGCGTGAAGGACTCGGGTGATCGCGGTGCCGGACCGCTCGTGGCTGCGGTGAACCGGCGGGACCGGCGATGGACAAATTTATCGGTCCCAGATACTGAAAGTGCCCGGAGTGGGATTTGAACCCACAAGCCCTTTCGGGCAATGGTGTTTGAGACCATCGCGTTTGCCGAATTTCGCCATCCGGGCATTGATCTAATTCAGGGACCTGCTATTTAGCGAATTGAGCTGTTCGGCGTTGCCGAGCTCACGCTCTTCTCCGCCGCCCAGGCGTTTCTCAGCATACGCTCGAAGCTGTAGGTCACGAGCGACGTGGTGGCTTGGACCAGCAGGTTGAAGGCGGCTTCGGCCCGGTCCTCCTCGGCGAGGGGGTCGAGGCCGGCGGCCCGGAGTGGTTCGCCGACGTATTTGGCGTAGAGCTCGACGGCGCCGCCGGCCACCTCCTGCATGGTGGCGATCTGGAGGCGGGCCAGGCGCATGAACTCTTCCATGGGGAGGCCGACGCCGATGAGGGTGAGCAGCATCCGGACGGCCCGGACGTCGGCGCCCGTGTAGTAGGGCTCCTCGCTCCCCTCCCGGGGCCGGACCACCCCGGACGCCTCCAGGGAGCGCAGCACGGCCAGCGGCACCCGGGTCTTGTCGGCCAGGTCGTGGAGGTCCAGGTGGTCGTCGTCGCCCGCCGGTGGGATGAGGGCGGCGGCCCGGGCGACCTCGACGGCGGGGCGGGGCCGGTCGAGCAGGCCGGAGATGGCCTTCAGCGAGTAGCCCTTGTCCTTGAGCGACCGGATGGAGCGCAGGCGCTCGAGGTGGCGGTCGTCGTAGAGGGCGACGCGGCCCTCGCGGCGCGGGGAGTCGAGCAGGCCCTTCGTCTGGTACGAGCGCAGCAGTTCGACGCCGATGCCCGCCGCTTCAGCCAGCTCGTCCACCCGGTACGCCACCAAGTCCCCGATCCCTCAGCTGATCTTTCGATGAAACGTAACACGGGATTGTCCAATCGTTGGAGGACTGTATGTAACCCTGTTACCGGGAAACAGGTCAGACCCGGCGCGAGTACCCCCACCGGCTCAATGGCGCGCCCCGGGGCAACCGGATGTCGAGATCGTGGAGCCGAGAGATGGAGGTCGTGCAGGGCGTGGGCGTGGCGGTCATTTTCCCTGGTCAGGGTACGCAGGGGGCCCAGATGGGCCTTCCCTGGCAGGAGCACCCGGCCTGGGCGGTGGTGGAACGGGCGGAATCGGCGCTGGGCGAGTCGCTCACTCCCCTGCTCCTGGCGAACTCCGCCGACGACCTGGCCCGCACCCGGGAGTCCCAGCTCAGCGTCCTGCTCACGTCGCTCATCGTCTGGGAGGCGGTCCGGGAGTCGCTTTCCACCCCCGTCGCCTTCGCCGGCCACTCCCTCGGCCAGGTGACCGCCCTCATCGCCTCGGGTGCCCTCAGGCTCGAAGACGGCGTGCGCCTCGCCGCCCGGCGGGCCGAACTCACCCAGGCCTGCGCCGACCGGAATCCCGGCCGCATGGCCGCCCTGATCGGCGCCGACGAGGATCAGGCCAACGCCGTCTGCGCCGAGACCGACGGCGAATGCTGGCTGGCCAACGACAACGCGCCCGGCCAGATCGTGATCGCCGGCACGCCGGACGGTCTCGAGCGGGCCACCAAGGCGGCCGAGGCCATCGGCATCCGGCGGGTCCTGCCGCTCAAGGTCGGCGGCGCCTTCCACACGCCCCTCATGGATGAGGCGGCCGACGGCCTGGCCGCCGCCCTCGACGGCGTGACCTTCTCCAACCCGGCCGCTCCGGTGGTGTCCAACGCCGACGCCCGCCCCTATGCCGACGGCGACGGGTGGCGCGTGCGCCTGGTCGACCACCTGATCTCCCCCGTGCGCTGGCGGCCATCCATTACCACCATCGTCGACGAACTGGGAGCGACCACGCTCGTCGAGGTCGGATTCGGCACGATGCTGGCCGGGCTGGCCAAACGCGCCGCCCCCGGCACCCCCGTGATCGGCGTTGCTGCACCCGCCGACATCTCAGCTCTGGAGGTTGATGCTTGATGGAGGGCGAGATCCTGGCTGTGCCTGAACGGGTGATTGTGGCTCCCGCCGTGGGCGTGTTCCGCCCGCTGCACCCGGCCGGCGACGCCGCCTGGACTGTCGATGCCGACCCTGGCGCCTTCAACGTCGCCGCCGGTGAAGCCATCGGCGTGGTGGAGGGGCCGGGATCCTCGACCCCCGTCCGCAGTCCCTTCGGGGGTTCGTTGGTGGGCATGCTGGCCCGTGCCGGGGAACGGGTCCGGGAGGGTCAGCCGGTCGCCTGGCTCCGGCTCACGTGACGCGGTCCAACGGAAAGCTGGCTAACGGTGAATTGGCGGTCCGCGCCGCGATCGCGGGATGGGGCCTCACCATCCCCGAAGGCGTTATCACCAACGCCGACCTCGAAGCCCGGGGCATGGGCACCTCCGAACAGTGGATCCTGGAGAGAACCGGCATCCGGGAGCGGCGGATGGTGCTCCCCAGCGAGAACACGTCAAGCATCGCCATCGCGGCCGGGAACGCCGCCATCAAGTCGGCCGGCATCACCCCCGGCGATCTGGCCCTCGTGATGGTGGCCACCTGCACGCCCGACCAGACGCTGCCCGAGACGTCCTGCTTTGTGGCCGATGGGCTGGGCGTCCGCTGCGGTGCCTTTGACGTCGGGGCGGCCTGCGCCGGGTTCGCCTACGGCCTGGTCGTGGCCAACAGCCTCATCAGCTCGGGCGGGATCCAGGGGCCCATCCTGCTGGTGGGCGCCGAGGTGATCACCCGGATCGTCGACCCGATGGACCGCGGCACGGCCATTCTCTTCGGGGATGGCGCCGCCGCCGCCGTACTCGCCCCGTCCGCCGGCGGCCCCGACGGGCCCGGCCTCATCTCCTTCGACATGGGGTCCGACGGCGCCGCCGCCTCCCTCATCGAGGTACCGGCCGGCGGCAGCCGCATGCCCACCAGCCCGGAGACCATCGCGGCCGGGCTGCACTGGATGACCATGCAGGGCCCGGAGGTCTTCCGCCGGGCCGTCCGGGTCGTCGTCGACTCCTCCACCACCGCGGTGACCCGGGCCGGCCTCACCACGGACGACATCGACTGGTTCGTCCCCCACCAGGCCAATGCCCGGATCGTGGCCGCCGCCGCCTCCCGGTTGGGCCTGCCGCCCGAGAAGTGCCTGGAGAACATCGACCGCTTCGGCAACACGTCGGCCGCCTCCATCCCGCTGGTCCTGGCCGAGGCCGCCGACCAGGGCAAGTTCAACGACGGCGACCTCATCCTCATCTCCGGCTTCGGCGCCGGCATGACCTGGGCCAGTTCCGTGCTCCGCTGGGGCCGCCCCGCCGGGTGGCCGTCATGAACAGCCGCGTCGCCCTCGTCACCGGTGGTTCCCGGGGCATCGGGCGGGCCTGTGCCCTCGCCCTCGCCGGCGGCGGCCACCGGGTCGCCCTCACCTACCGGTCCGATGCGGACGGCGCCAATGAGACGGCCGAGGCCATCCGGGCCCTGGGCTCCGAGGCGCTGCCGCTGGCCGCCGACGCCGCCGACCCGGCCGCCCTCGATGTCGCCGTCAAAGAGATAGAGGCGACGTGGGGCCCGGTCCTGATCCTCGTCAACAACGCCGGCGTCACCCGCGACGGGCTGCTGCTGCGCATGAGCGACGAAGCCTGGCGCGACGTGCTCTCCACCAATCTCGACGGCGCCTTCTACGCCATCCGCCGCGCCGCCCCCGGCATGGTGCGGGCCCGGTTCGGCCGCATCGTCAACGTCGGCTCCGCCTCCGGTTCGACCGGCTCCGCCGGCCAGGTCAACTACGCGGCGGCCAAAGCCGGCCTGGTCGGCCTCACCCGCTCGGTGGCCCGTGAACTGGCCTCCCGCGGGGTCACCGCCAACGTGGTCACCCCGGGTCCCATCGACACCGCCATGTTGGGCGCCCTCTCGGACGAGCGGCGGGGCGAACTCACGAAGCTCGTGCCCCTCAACCGCCTCGGCCGCCCCGAAGAAGTCGGGGCCGCCGTCGCCTTCCTGTGCTCGGAGGCGGCCGGCTACATCACCGGCGCCGTCGTTCCCGTCGACGGTGGCCTCTCCATGGGACACTGACCCACTTCACTGACCCACTTCACTGACCCGCTTCACCGCGCCACATATTAAGGAGATCCGTATGGAAAGGCCCGAGGCATTCGTCATCCTGAAAGAGGCGGCCGTCGAGGTGCTCGCCGTCGACCCGTCCGCCGTGACCGAGGAAGCCCGGTTCAAGGAAGACCTCGACGCCGACAGCCTCGACCTCGTCGAGTTCGTGATGGCTCTCGAGGAGCGCTTCGACATCTCGGTCCCCGAGGAAGACCTCGAGGGCATCGACACCGTCGGCCAGGCGCTGACCCTCGTGCTCGGCAAGCTGGGCGCCAACGCATGAAACCCGCTGCCCTCGACCACCGCGGGCGGCCGCGCGTGGCCGTGACCGGCATCGGGGTGAAGACCCCGGCCGGCTGCGACTTGGACACGTTCTGGGCGACGTTGCTGGCCGGGCGGTCGAAGGCCGCGCCCATCACCGCCTTCGACGCCTCCGACCTGCCGGTGCAGTTCGCCTGCGAGGTGAAGGACTTCGACCCGATCCCGTACCTGGGGCCGAAGGAGGTGCGCCGGGTCGACCGCAACGCCCAGCTCGGGTTCGCCGCGGCCGTCGACGCGCTCAAGGACGCCGGCGAGCCGGGGGCCGACCCGGCCCGCTGCGCCGTCATCGGCGGCACCGGAATCGGCGGCCTCATCACCCTCGAGGCGCAGGAGAAGGTGCTGCTCGACCGCGGCCCCAGCCGGGTGACGCCCTTCCTCGTGCCGATGATGATGGCCAACGCCACGCCGGCCATCGTGGCCATGCACCTCGGCTGGACCGGCCCCAACGTGTGCATCGCCACCGCCTGCGCCGCGGGCACCCACGCCGTCGGGGAAGGCGCCCGGCTGGTGCGGGACGGCAGCGCGGACGTGGTGCTGGCCGGCGGGACCGAGGCGGTCGTCACCCCGATCGCCATCGCCGCCTTCGGGCGGATGGGCGCGCTGTCGGGCCGCCACGACGCCCCGGAGCAGGCCTCCCGGCCCTTCGACGTCGACCGTGACGGCTTCGTCATGGGCGAGGGGGCCGCCTTCCTCGTCCTCGAGCGGCTCGACCGGGCCCTGGCCCGCGGGGCGCACATCTACGGCGAGGTGATGGGCTACGGCCGCAACGCCGACGCCTACCACATCACTGCCCCCTCACCCGGGGGCAGCGGGGCGTCGGCCTGCATGCAGCTGGCCCTCGACGACGCCGGCCTTGTTCCCGGCGACATCGGCCACGTCAACGCCCACGGCACCTCGACGCCGCTCAACGACGCCTCCGAGGGGGAAGCGATCGTGAAGGTGTTCGGGGAGGCGCCCCCGCCGGTCACCTCGACCAAGGGCGTCACCGGTCATCTCATCGGGGCGGCCGGCGCGGTGGAAGCGGTGGCGGGGTTGCTGGCCATCCGGGACGGGAAGGTTCCGCCCACCGCCAACCACGAGCGCACCGACCCGGAGATCGTCATCGACGTGGTCGCCGGGTCGCCTCGCGAGGTATCGGGTCCCGTCCTGTCCAACTCCTTCGGGTTCGGGGGCCACAACGCGACCCTCGTGCTCGGGCCGGTCGGCTAGGCCCGCCGTTGCTCTCACCGTCGGCACCGTCGGCACCGTCGTCGCTGTCCTCACCGTTGTCCCTGGGGCTGCCCATCGCAGCCGGCGCCAGCGTGGCGGTGACGGCGAGCCTCCGGCCGCTCGACGGGCGCAACGTGGCCTTCTTCCGCCTCGACGGCGGGAAGCACCGCGGCGCCATCGGGCCCTCGGAAGGTGTGGCCATCGAACGCCTCGTGCGCCAGGCCGGCGAGCTGGGCCTACCCGTCGTCGGGGTGATGGCCACCTCCGGCGCCGACATCTACGAAGGGGTGGCTTCGCTCCACGCCTGGGGCCGGGTGGCCCGGGCGGTCTCCCAGGTGTCGGGCGCCGTCCCGGTGATCTTCGCCGTGGTCGGACCGGCGACGTCGGGACCCGCCCTGATGCTCGGCCTCGCCGATCATGTCGTGATGACGGCCGACGCCTTCGCCTACGTGAGCGGCCCGGAGGCCGTCGCCGAGTTCACCGGTGTGTCCGTCGACCGGCACAGCCTCGGTGGTGCGGCGATCCACGATTCCCGCACCGGGGTGGCCTCCATCGTGGCCGCCGACGAGGACGACGCCCTCGCCGCCCTCTCGGACCTGCTCGCCTACCTGCCCTCCAACCACCTGGAGGATCCGCCGTCGTTCGCCCTGCCCGCCGACGATCCGCTGGACCGGCCCTGCCGGCGGGCGGCGGCGGTGGTGCCGAGCGACGGCCGTGCCTCCTACGACGTGCGGACCGTCCTCGCCGACGTGCTCGACGCCGGTTCCTTCCTCGAGGTCCGGGCCCGCTACGCCCCCAACATGGTGACGGGCTACGGCCACCTCGGCGGCCGGCCCGTCGGCATCGTCGCCAACCAGCCGTTGCACCGGGCCGGCACCCTCGACATCGAGGCGTCCCGCAAGGCGGCCCGGTTCGTGCAGCACTGCGACGCCTTCAACCTGCCCATCCTCACCTTCGTGGACACCCCCGGCTTCGAGCCGGGCAAGGACCTCGAATGGCGGGGCATGATCCGCCACGGGGCCGAGCTGGTCCACGCCTACGCCGCCGCCAGCGTCCCGCGCCTGTGCCTGGTGCTGCGCAAGGCCTACGGCGGCGCCTACATCGTCATGGACTCCCGCGAGCTCGGCAACGACGCCTGCTTCGCCTGGCCCTGCGCCGAGATCGCGGTCATGGGGCCCAAGGGGGCCGTCCAGATCCTCTACGGGAAGCGGCTGGCGCAGACGGCCGACCCCGAGGAAGCGGCCCGGCTCCGGGCCGGCCTCGAGGCCGACTACGAAGCCCGCTTCTGCTCCCCGGCCGAAGCGGCCGAGCGGGGCCTGGTGGACGACGTGATCGACCCGCTCCAGACGCGGGCGGTCCTGGCCCACGCGCTGGCCGTCCACACCACCAAGCGGGAGCGGCCGACCTCCCGCAAGCACACGATCTCGCCGTGCTAGTCATCTCGGGTTAGAGGAGCGACGCCATGCTGCTCGAAGGCAAGAAGATTCTCGTCACCGGCGTCCTCACCGACACCTCCATCGCCTTCTCGGCCGCCCGGGTGGCGCAGGAGCAGGGCGCCGAGGTGCTGCTGACCTCGTTCGGGCGGGCCATGAGCCTCACCCAGCGCAGCGCCAAGCGCCTCCCCACGACGCCGGACGTGCTCGAGCTCAACGTCACCGACCCGGCCCACTTCGAGGCGCTCGGGGCCGAGATCGACCGGCGCTGGGGCCGCCTCGACGGCGCCCTCCACGCCATCGGCTTCGCCCCCGAAGCGTGCCTCGGCGGCGATTTCCTCCGGGCCGGCTGGGACGACGTGGCCACCGCCCTCCACGTCTCCGCCTACTCGCTGAAGGCCCTGGCCGAGATGTGCCTCCCGCTCATGAAGGAGGCCGGCGGCTCCATCGTCTCCCTCGACTTCGACGCCCGCGTCGCCTGGCCGGCCTACGACTGGATGGGCGTGGCCAAAGCGGCGCTGGAATCGACGGCGCGGTATCTGGCCCGGGACCTCGGTCCGGCCGGGATCCGGGTGAACCTGGTGGCCGCCGGGCCGTTGCGGACGGTGGCGGCCAAGTCGATTTCCGGGTTCTCCAACTTCGAGGAGGCCTGGCGGGCCCGGGCGCCGCTCGGGTGGGACGTCTCCAATGCCGAACCGGTGGCCAAGGCCTGCGCGGCGTTGCTGTCGGATCTGTTCCCGGCGACGACGGGCGAGATGATCCACGTCGACGGCGGCTACCACGCCCTAGGCGCCTAGCCCCCAAGCCGGGGCGTAATTTGCTCAAGTCTGCCGCGCCCCCTGCCGAGATGTCAGTGACTGACGCTCGAAGGGGGAGGCCCCATGTCCGCGTTTCTTTACAAGCTCGGCCGTGCCTGCGCCACCCACCGCTGGCGCACCCTCGGCGCCTGGATCCTCCTCGCGGTGGTGCTGACCAGCCTCGGCACCGCGCTGGGCGGCGAGAAGACGGACAACTTCTCGATCCCCGGCGCCGAGTCGCAGACGGCGATCGACCTCCTCACGGACCGTTTCCCGGCCCGTTCGGGCGCCTCCGCCCGCGTGGTCTTCGACGCCGGTGGCCAGACCGTGCGCGACCTCGACGTGAAGGCCACGCTGGAAGAGGTCCGGCAGAACCTGCTCGACCTGTCGGGCGTGAGCGCCGTCACCGACCTGTACGGCGCCGAAGGCGTCGACCACATCGCGCCGGGCGGGCACATCGCCTACCTCGACGTGTCCTACTCCACCGACTTCTCCGAGCTCGGCCTCGACGCCGGCCACCAGCTCCAGGCCGCGCTCGAACCGGCCCGCGACGCCGGCCTGACCGCGGCCGTCGGCGGCGACATCGTGACGGAAGAGGAAGAGCCGTCCAGCGAGATGATCGGCATCGGCGTCGCCGTCATCGTGCTGCTGATCGCCTTCGGATCCCTGATCGCCATGGGCCTGCCGCTGGTGACGGCCATGGTCGGCCTGGGCGTCGGCATGGCGCTCATCACGATCCTGTCCGCCATCATCGACGTCAACACCATCGCCCCGATGATCGCCTCGATGATCGGCCTCGCCGTGGGCATCGACTACGCCCTGTTCGTCGTGGCCCGCCACCGCCAGCAACTCGCCGGCGGTATGGGCGTCATCGACTCCATCGCCCTGGCCAACGCCACCGCCGGCCAGGCCGTCGTCTTCGCCGGCGGCACCGTGGTCATCGCCATCTGCGGCCTGGCCCTCGCCGGCATCCCCTTCGTGGCCGCCATGGGTTACGCCGCCGCCGTCGTCGTGCTCGGCGCCGTCGGGATCGCCGTCTCGCTCCTCCCGGCCCTGCTCGGCTTCGCCGGCACCAAGATCGACCGCTTCAAGGTGCCCGGCCTCAAGATCCGCCACGAGGCCGACCCCGGCGCCGGCTCGAGCCTGGGCGCCCGCTGGTCCCGGATGGTGGTGCACCGCCCGTGGCGGTTCCTGGCCGCTTCGGTGGCCATCCTGGGCGTGCTCACCGTCCCGCTCTTCAGCCTGCGCCTCGGCCAGACCGACGACGGTAACGCCGCCCCCGACAGCAGCCGCCGCATCGCCTACGACCTCATGGGTGAGGGCTTCGGCGCCGGCTTCAACGGGCCGCTGACCGTGGTCGTCGACCTCGACAACGCTCGGGGCGGGCTGGCCGTCGCCGAGACCGTGCGGGCCGCCCTGGCCGACACGCCCGGCATAGCGCAGACGGTACCGGCCATCCCGAACCCGACCGGCAACACCGCCCTCGTCGTGGCCATCCCCACCACGTCGCCGCAGTCGGCGGAGACCGAGGACCTGCTCGGCGAGATCCGCCGCGACGTCCTACCCCCCGCCCTCGAGGGCACCGGCGCCGAGGCCTACGTCACCGGCAGCACCGCCATGTTCATCGACATGTCGGAGAAGGTCACCAGCCGGCTGCCGATTTTCATCCTGGCCGTCGTGGCTCTCTCCTTCCTGCTCCTCATGGCCTCGTTCCGCTCCGTGCTCGTCCCCCTCAAGGCGGCCCTGGCCAACGTGCTCGGCATCGGCGCCAGCTACGGCGTGGTCGTGGCCGTCTTCCAGTGGGGCTGGGGCATGAACCTCATCGGCCTCGAGGAGACCGTGCCGGTGGTCAGCTTCGTGCCGATGATGATGTTCGCCATCGTCTTCGGCCTGTCCATGGACTACGAGGTCTTCATCCTCTCCCGGGTCCGGGAGGAGTGGGTCCGCACCGGCGACACCCGGGAGTCGGTCGTGACCGGCCTGGCCAGCTCGGCCCGGGTCATCACCGCCGCCGCCACCATCATGATCAGCGTCTTCGGCAGCTTCATCCTCGGCAGCGACCCCATCATCAAGATGTTCGGGGTCGGCCTCTCGGTGGCGGTGCTGCTCGACGCCACGGTCATCCGGATGATGCTCGTCCCGGCCGCCCTGACCCTGATGGGCAAGGCCAACTGGTGGCTCCCCGCCTGGCTCGACCGGATCCTGCCCCGCATCGACGTGGAGGGCTCCCACATCGCTCACCAGGTCGGCGCCGCCGTCCAGCCGGACGGGTCGGGCGACGTCAAGGCCGCCTAGCCAACGCCTTCACGCAGACAGACGATTCCCCGCCGAGCCGTCAGGCCCGGCGGGGATCGTCGCGTTCGGGGGGTTGGTTTCGTAGCTAGAGGGCGTGGACGAAGACGTCCTGGGTGCTGGGGGAGCCGCCAGCCAGGTTGGTGCCGTCCGAGTCGAAGGCGACGAAGCGGCCGTCCGTCGACAGGGCGGCGGCGTAGTTCTTCAACCCGTCGCTCTGGACCCCGGCGGAGGAGACGCTCACCCGGCGGGTGGTGTGGGTCTGGCGGTCGTGCACGAAGACATCGTTCTGGGCGTTGGTGTCGCCCGCCACGAGGTTGCTGGCGTCGGACCAGAAGCCGACGAAGCGACCGTCGCCGCTGATCGACGAGTCGGAACCGTTCACCTTTTCGGCGCCGGTGGCGTTGCCGCCCTTGCCGTCGTCGGCCACGCTGACGATGGACACCGCCTGGGTGGAGAGGTCCTTCACGTAGATGTCGTACTTGCCGTCGTTGTCGGACGGGCCCAGGTTGGTGGCCCGGCTGTCGAAGGACACGAACTGGCCGTTGGCGCTGATCGACGGGCTCCGGCTGTCCTTGTCGGAGATCACCCCGGCCTGGTTGGCGCTGATCAGGATGGTCCGCCCGGCGTCGAGGTCGCGCATGTAGATGTCACCGATCGCGTTGTCGTCGACGCCGACGCCGACGAGCGTGGCGGCCGAGTGGAAAGCGATCCTTCGCCCGTTGGCGCTGACCGAGGGCCTCTCGCTCGCCCCGGCGCCCTGCGCGCCGGCGTCCGTCACGCTGACTCGGGTGACGCTCGCGTTCGACCGCTGCCAGACGAAAACATCGTTGGCGTTGTTCGTGTCGCCACCGCTCAGGCCGAGAGGAGGGTCCTTGGGCACGAGGTTCGTGGCGGCCGATTCGAACACCACGACGCTGCCGTCGCGGCTGACAACCGGTCGGGCGCTCTTGCCGTTCCCCGCGACGCCGGCCGCCGTCTGGCTCACCCGCACGGTGGAGATCGCACCGGCCTCGTCGAAGATGCCGTCCTCGTCCGCGTCGCGGTCGTGGAGGAACGCATCAGGCTGGTTGGTGTCGCCCGCCACGAGGTTGGTGGCGCTGGACCAGAAGGCGACGAAACGACCGTCGGCCGACAGTGTCGGGCGCTGGCTCGCGTCGTTGTTGGCGCTCGGCCCAGTCGACTGGGTGCCGTTGCTGGCCACGCTGACGCGCGTGTACTTGTTCGCCACCCGGTCGTAGACGAAAACGTCCCGCAAGCCGTTCGAGTCGATGGTGGTGCCATCGGGGTTCTTACCGAGGATGTTGTCGGCGCTGGAGTCGAAGGCGAGGTAACGGCCGTCGCCGCTGAACCAGGGCCGGTAGGCGTCACCGCCGCCGGTAGTGGCCTTCTCGACCCGGCTCGTAGTACCCGCAACGCCCCAGTTGACGTTGGGGTTGCCCCCGGGCGGGATCGTGGTCGGGGTCGTCGTCGGCGTGGTGGTCGGCGTGGTCGGCGACGTGCCGCCGGTGGGGGCGGTAGTCGGGCTCGTGGTCGGGCCGGTGGTGCCACCGCCGCCCGGGGCCGGGGACTGCTTGGCCCCCTTGATCGGAGCCACGGCGGCCATGCCGACGATCGGCTGGTTGAGGCGCAGGGCGCCGGTGGAGCCCTGGAAGCCGGCGTCGCCGTAGGAGAAGATCCCGCCGTCGGAGCCGACGAGCCAGTAGCCCGCGCCGCTGGATGTGGGGGTCATGCCGACCACGGGAACGGTGAGGGGCCGGCCGCCCATCGATCCGTGGAAGCCGGCGTCACCGAAGGGCGAGACGCCGCCGTCGGAGGCCACCAGCCAGTAGCCCCTGCCAGTGGGCGAGGAGGCCATGCTCACGATCGGCGAGCGCTGGGTCAGGCCGCCGATGGAGCCGTAGAACTTGGCGTCGCCGAAGGAGAAGATCCCGCCGTCGGAGGCGACGAACCAGTAACCCTGACCGGTGGGGGTGGCGGCCATGCCGACGATCGGCTTATTGAGCTTGATGGCGCCCGTCGAGCCGAAGAACTTGGCGTCGCCATAGGAGAAAATGCCGCCGTCGGCGGCCACGAACCAGTACCCCTTACCGGAAGGCGTCGGCGTCATACCGACGATGGGCCGGTTGAGGCTCAGATTCCCGGCCGAGCCGTAGAACTTGGCGTCGCCGAAGGAGAAGATCCCTCCGTCGGCGGCCACGAACCAGTAGCCGCGACCGGACGGCGTCGGGGCCATACCGGCGATGGGCTTGTTCAGCTTGGTGGCGCCCGTCGAGCCGTAGAAATCGGCGTCGCCGAAGGAGAAGATCCCTCCGTCGGCGGCCACGAACCAGTAGCCCTTGGCCGGAGCGACCGCCGCGCTCGACAGGCCGGGGATCACCGGGAACAGCGCGAGCACGACAGCGACGAGCGCGGCAATGAGGGTCGACCGCGATCGGGGGGAGTTCATAAGGATATGCACCTCGCGAGGGGGAGCGGGCGTGCTAGTCCAAGCTGACTAGTTCCTTCGGAAGGTACGCCCTCTTCGAACCCTTGACAACGCTGACAGTGGTTACAAAACCACCAAAAGTATTCAAAGCGGACATAATTTTTTTGTCGGAACGCGAACAGCCCCGGAGTCGCTGATGCGGTCCTCCGGGGCCGTCTTTGTTTTGTTCTCGACCGGCCCGGGCCTCCCCTGCCCGTCCCGGTCAAGCCTTTCGTCAGGCGGCGGGTGCGGCCGCGCTGTCTGTCAGGCTGGCGTGGTGGTGCTGGTGGTGGACGGGTCCGGGCTCGGAGCCGAGGTCGTGGTCGTCGTGGAGGCGGGAGATGGAACCGGGCTCTCGCCGGCACCCTGCTCGCAGTTCACGAGGCGCTCGCCGTCGCAAGTGTCGTCGCCCGGCCCACCGTTGAGCCGGTCGAACCCGTCTTCGCCCTTCATGTCGTCGTCGCCGCCGAGGCCGCAGATGCGATCGTCACCGGCGGCGGCGACGATCACGTCGTCGTCCTCCGTCCCCACGATCACGTCAGCCTCGGGGGTGCCCGTGATCGTGCCGTCGCCGGGGGTGGCGTCGGTGTCACCGATGATCGTCGCCGTCTCGCCGAGGCAGGTTTCCTCGGCCCCCCGCACACCCGTGGACGTGGCCACCAGGTAGGCGGACATGGAACCGATCACGAGCAGTCCGGCGGCGAGGCCACGACGGGCGATGTTCATGTGCTTCCTCCAGCGTTGACGGCGGGTACGCCGGGGTGTCCCCCGGGGAAGTGAGCCATACCGGGCGATTATTCACTTTCCGCCGACGCAGCAGGGGGATCCCCGGTTCAGCCCGAGAGCGCCTTGAGGGCCTTCGGCACCGTGTCCTTCGGGCTCACCTTGTACAACGTGTCGGCGATGCGGCCGTTCTCGTCGATCACGAAGGCGGACCGCACGATGCCCATGTACTTCTTCCCGTACATCGACCGCTCGCCCCAGGCGCCGTAGGCGTCGGCCACGGCGTGGTCGGGATCGGAGAGCAGGGTGAAGCCGAGCCCGTACTTGGTGTCGAAGCGCTCCTGGGCGCCCGGCTTGTCCGGGCTGATGCCGATCACGATGGCGCCTGACTCGTCGAGTTGCGGGCGGGCGTCGCGCAGTGAGCACGCCTGTGTCGTGCAACCCGGCGTGTCGGCC
>CAZCVW010000030.1:14361-16538 GCA_964502185.1 uncultured Burkholderiales bacterium | reverse complement strand
GTGAGCCGGGTGGCGTCGGGCCCGGCGCCCGGACCCAGCCGGCGCATCGCCGCGGCGAACGCCACCCTCTGGTCGAGGGCGTGTTCCCAGGCGTTGCCGGGCGACAGCGGCGGGATCGTCTGATCCTTGGTCGAGCGCTTGCCGGCCAGCGACGGGTAGCGGCGGGACTTGAGCCAGCCGGCCGCCAGCCGCAGCCAGCGCTTTGCCGGGTCGTCGTCGAGCCACCCGTCGAAGTCGGCGGTCGGCAGCACCTCGCCGGTGCGGCGATCGACGCCGATCAGCTCGGCGCCGAAGGCCAGCTCGGCCAGCATGGCCGCCGTCGCCTCGTCGACCTCGGCCGCCTTGGCCGCCCGTTTCACGTCGCGGACGGCCACGCCGCCGTGCTTCAGCGTCTTCGGCGGCGTGGCCGCCCAGGCGGTGAGCATCGCCTGCACGGCCGTGAGGGTTGCGTCGGCGGCGGCCGCCGCCGACCCTTCGACCGTCTTGGCCGGCACGGGGTCGTGATTGGCGGCGGGTTCGGGCGGCCGGGCGGGCACCGACCCGAACGGGCGCCCGCCCCGGAGAGCGAGCCCGAGCTCCCGGGGCACCTCGGCGAGGTCCCAGTCGACCGGGACGATCATCAGTCGAGCCGCCAGCCAGGCGATGGGCCCCGCCGCCGCCGACGGCCTCGACCCGTGGAGGCTGCCCCCCGGCACCCGGAGCCGGGCCGCCCGGCGCAGCGGGCCCTCGACGATCTCGTCCACGCCGGCCGGCGCCGCGTCGAGAACGCCGGCGAGGAAGGCCGGATCTCCGAGGACCTCGGCGAGGCGGCTGATCTGCTCGTGCTTCTTGCCCTTGGGCGACAGGCCCAGCAGCGCCAGGGCGGCCTGGAAGGACGACTGGACGTGGGTTCGGGCCACCAGGTCGACGAGGGGCCGGCCGAGCCCGGCCGGGTACACCGCCCCCGTGCGGAGTTCAGGGGCGAGGTGGACGCGCCCGGCCTGGTCGGCCCAGACGAGGGCGGCGGCCGCCAGCCGGTTGAGGCCATCGGCCACGTCCACGGACGTGCACGCCTCCGGGCACCCGAGCAGCGCCTCGAGGGCCACCGGATCGGCGGGGGACGGCGCCAGACACATCGCCTCCACCAGGGTGACGGCGAAGGCGTCGAGACCGAGCCGGGCCCGCTGGACGGATCCGAAGTTGGCCGTCCGCCGGGCCAGCTGTTCGAGCGTCGCCGGCGGGGGCTGGGCCAGGTCGGGACGCCGCCCGAGGAGCTCGACCAGCTGGTCGTCGGTCATAACCCGCAGCGCGTCGTGAAGATGCACGCCGCCCCCTTTCTCCGCTTGGGCGACAGTGAATCACATCGTTGTCGTTCGTGCCACAACGTCCTCAGTCGCAGGCGACGGCGACCGCCAGCGCGGAGCAGATCTGGCTCATCCGCTCGCCGCGGAGGCGACCCAGGCGTCATCGGCCGCGACCTCGCCCGCGGCTTCGGTTCGGCCAACGACACCGACCTCGTCGACTTCGATCCCGACGAGAGCAGCACCGGCCAGTCCAAGGCCGTCTGGGTGGTCCTGCTCTTCATCGCCTGGCCGTCCTGCAGCGTCTACATGACATGGCTCCGCCCGCAGTTGCTCAAAGCGGCTCTTCCCCACGTGGTCGATGCTCCTGTGGTGGCTCGGGCGACGGACCCGAAAGTCTGGTCAACCCTCGTGCGCTAGGTCCTCCCCGCGGCGCGCCGAGCCGGAAGGGACCCTGCGGCCGCACCGCAGCCGGAAGGACTTCGTTCCTCCCGGGTCGAACGAATGCTCTTGCGCTGGCGTTTCCGGTCCCCGACCGCCGGACGGTGCCGAAGAGGAGTGCCGCGTGCCGAATTTCCTGCTGGTGCCGTTGATGGCCATCGCCGCCCTGCTCGTGGTGGTGCTGCCGGCGCTTGTGCTGCTGGGATGGTTGTTGATGATCCACCGGGAGCGGACGACGCCGCCGGTCAACCTGTGCAAGGGCGCGGACGTGCGGGACCCGGCGTCGAAGCCGTGCTGGGTGTCCCAGGAAGACGACTTCTGCCCTCGCCACGTCGGCCGGGTGACCGAGCCCGCCGCCGCCTGAACGTCATCCCGGCCGGACCACCGCACTACGCCTCGACGTCCCCGCGCCAGCCCCGACGCGCGTGGCTCACGATGAGCGCCAGGACGGCCGTG
>CAZCVW010000030.1:0-14261 GCA_964502185.1 uncultured Burkholderiales bacterium | reverse complement strand
GCCGCACAGACCCTTCCCCGCGGACGGGACCCGTCTGGAACTGGGAGCACGAGTGGCCGACAAGACGCTGGAGGAATGGAATCAGCTGGGCGAGGGTTTCCTGCCCGGCCTGGTCGGCTTGGAGGTGCTCGAGGTCTCGCCGGGGCGGCTGCGCAGCCAGCTGGCCCTCAGGCCTGAGCTGCTGGCTCCGAACGGCTTCCTGCACGCCGCCACCGTGATCGCACTGGCGGACACGTCCTGTGGTTACGGCGCCACCGCCAACCTGCCGGAGGGCGCCCGGAACTTCACCACGATCGAGCTGAAAGCGAACTTCCTCGGGACAGCCCGGCACGGAAGCATCGTCTGCGAAGCAGACATGGTGCACGGCGGACGAACCACCCAACTGTGGGATGCGCGCGTCACCGACGAGACGTCCAGCCGGGTCATCGCCCTGCTTCGCTGCACCCAGCTGATCCTGTATCCGTGACCGCGGCACGCGCCTGGGCGGGCTGCCGCCGGTACGTTCTTCTCCGAGACGGCCGGCCCGGCTCTCGGCGCGGTCGGGGAGGAGCCCTATGGGAATGCTGCTGAACGCTAGTTGCGAGAGCTGCGGCGCCGGCTACGACGGCCTGGCTCTCGGCGCCGGCAGGACAACCTTCGCGGAGCGCTGCGAAGTCCCCGCCCTGTGCACGACATGCAAGACCGTCGTCACGGCCGACATCGTCGCCCCCGATCCACGTTGCCCGTCGTGTTCGGGGACCGTCCGTTTCTATAGCGAGCAGGTCCCCGCCGGGCAGCCCAAGCCCTCCCTCCACTGGCGACACCCGCACCACGAAGACCAGTTCGTCACCCTCGCGGACTCCGGCTCAACCTGCCCGGAGTGCGGCGACGGGACCCTGGCGTTCCGGGACGTCGGCAGTTTCGACTGACGCGACGAGGCGACGCTGGGGAGGCGGCTGTCGATTGCATCTCAGATGCAATCGAGATACATTGAACTGCATGGCAACGAGAACAGTGGGTTTCGCAGTCTCCGAGGAGGACGAGGCGCGCCTTGAGCGGCTGACCCGGAAGTTCGGCGGCGGGAACCGCTCGGCGTTCCTGCGGGAAGCGATGCGGCACATGGAGGTCCTCGAACGGGCCGAGCGGCTGACCCGGCTGCAGGCCCACGGTGCGGAACGGGCCGCGTCGACGGGAGTGACCCACGAGCAGGCGGTCAAGGCCGTTCGGCGCGTGCTCAAAGGTCGGTGACCGCTCCGCTGCCGGTCGTTGTCGACGTCAATGTGTTGGTCGCCGCCGTGACCGGCGGGAATGACAGCTTCTGGTCGGGGCCCTCCCCGCCCCCCGTCCGCGGCAACCTCGCCGCCAACGTCCTCGGCATCCTGAACGACGCCCGCGAGTTCGCGCTGTCGGTCTCCGAGCACATCCTCGTCAACGTCGTGCGGGTGCTGACCGCCGCGCCGCCCGACGGGTATGGCTGGGAACTGGCGCCCGCCCAGGATTACGTCGAGGTGCTGGTTGACATCGCTGACGCGTCCGGCGGCGGAGTGGCCCGACCCAGCGTCACCATCAGCGACTGCGAAGACCACGAGGACAACCGCATCCTCGAGGCCGCCGCCGCCGGCAACGCCCTCCTCATCGTGAGCGACGACAGCGACCTGCTGGCCATGACGCCCTGGCGAGGGACGCCGGTTGTCACCAGCCGAGACTTCGTGAACCGGACCGACGCCATGCGCCGCTCGAGGCGCTGAGGATCGTCCGCCGTCGACCGAAGATGGCCTTCCACTACGTCCGGCTCGGTTGGGACGCGAAGAAGCAGGGGGTCTGGAACAAGGTTGCCGGCACCGCGGTGGTGGACGACTCCCTGAAGCAGCTGTAGTCGAAACGGCGTTCGTGACGGCGCCGGGCCAACCAATCGCGCCTCAGCTTCCCGCCCACGTCGCCTGGGTCCGGACCCAAACCCGGCCGCCGAGCACCGGAGCTTCGCTCGCAGGGTCGGGTCGCCTCCGATGAGGCGGCTTGAGTTAGAGACCGCCACGACGTGGAAGGGCCACCCCGCTCAAGACGTTGCGGCGGTTCCCGTGGGGTTCGCCCTGACCGGCGGCCAGCTCGCTCCGCTCGACATCACCGGTACGACCGAAGGCGAGCAAGAGCTGGCCGAGTTCCTCGCCCGTCTCGGGGGCCGGGGGATCCTCCTTCCCGGAGGGCCAAGCCCTGGAGGACGTCTGCCGGGAGTCCGTCCCGAAGACAGCGCCCACGGTGGTGTCGAGCCGCTACCAGCCGTCCCGCAACGGCACAACCGGTGGACGGATCCTCCTCGTGAGAGGAAACGACGGTCGAGGCGAGCCCTACGAGACCGAAGTGATGATCTTCCGCGACCGGCGCACCTACAAGGCGACCCACGCCGTCTTCTGGTCGGCGACAAGTTCGACGAGCTCCGGACGAAGGACGGCGACATCCAGACAAGCGGCGTCTACGCCACCGGGCGCGACTGACCCACGTCGTCGCCCGGGCTATTGTTTATCGGAATACCGATAGTAAGATCGACATTCCATCAATAGAGCCGGAATACCGAGGACCCGTTCTTGGACGTCGCCAATCCGCTGCGCTCAATCGCCCCGACCGTAGATGCCGATGTCTTGGCCGTGCTGGCGAGAACGCACGCTCCGTTGACGGGCGGGCGCGTCCATCAACTCGCGGGCCGGTCCTACGCCCAGGTCCGGGAAGTTCTGCACCGCCTGGTCGCCCATGGCTTGGTCGATGCGGTCCGGCACGGAAACACCGTGTCCTACTCGCTCAACCGGGAGCACGTCCTCGTCGGCGCTATCGAGGCGGTCGCCTCCGCCGGTGATGAGTTCGAGCGCCGCCTCCGAACCACGCTCGGGACGTGGGCTCCCGCGCCGGTGGCCGCCGTGCTGTTCGGCTCGTTCGCCCGCCGCGATGGCTCCCCGGACAGCGATGTGGACCTTCTGATCATCCGTCCGGACGGTCTCGATGACGACGACCCGGCGTGGGCCGAGCAGCGCTACGACTCGGCCCAGCAGGTGGAGCGTTGGACGGGGAACACCGCCCAGATCGTGGAGCTCACCCCGCCCGAGCTCGACGATGCCGTCGCCCGGGGTGACGCGCTGATCGCCGCACTACGGGGAGAAGGCCGTGTGCTCATCGGTCCCAGCCTGCGTTCCCTGCTCGGAGGGTCTTCGAGGAAGGCGGCGCGGTGACCCGGAAGGTGGGCCGCGACGAGCCGTGCGACGCAGCCGACGCCCGCACGCGACTAGCCCAGGCCGAGCTCTACCTCGAGGTCGCCGAGGTCGTCTTGGCGGAGGAGTCCGGCGAACACGCCACCGTGGCCACCGGCAACGCGGTCCTCGCTGCCATCGCCGCCGCCGACGCCCTCTGCTGCGCCAGCGCCGGAACCCGGTACCGGGGTGCGGACCACCGACGGGCGGCCGACCACCTCGAACAGGTCACAGGAGACAGGAGATTGGCCGCGCTCCTCCGCGAAGTCGTCGATCTCAAGGACGTCGGGCACTACGGCCTCGATAACGTTGCCGCCAGCCGAGCGAAGTCGGCCGTCCGCAAGGCGGGCAAGCTCGTCTCCGTCGCCCGGGACCGCGTCCGCTGACCAGGCCCACAACGGACGCGGAGCCCGGTTCGACGACGGGGCGGTACCTAACAGCCAGGGATGCGGCCACTCGGACGGAATGTCCCGAAAACCCCTGTCCGACAACGGGTCGCGTCGACGACCCCGTCCGCGGTGGGCAGGGAGTGGACGGCATACCCCGACGCTTCCAGCCCACCGCAGGTGTCGGGATCCACGTAGCCGTACATGACCCGGTGGGCGGTGCGGATGCTGCCCGTCAGCCGGTGGCCGTCGACGGGGCCGTGGCACTCCTCGGTGCCCTGCTCCCCCGCCTTCTCCATGATGCCGGCGGTCGGCGCCATCGACAGTCCGGGGTCGATCCCGATGATCTCCGTGCCGCTACAGACCGTGGCCGCGTCCGCGGCGGCGCCGGGGAGGACCGTACCCAGGAACCCGATGGCCACCAGCACCGATCGACGAGCACATTCCAAGCGGACTGATTTTTGCCCCGGACGGGAGGCACTGTCAACCGGGCCGATGGTCCTCCAGCCGCACGCTCCCGTCGAGCAGCCCCACGCACAGGTTGACGACCCTCTCCTCCTCGGCCGCGTCGTGGCGGAGGATCCGTCCGCCCGGGTGGCCACGATGCGGCTGTGGAGCAGATGCCCGACGGCGGCGACGAGCAGCTCCCGCTTGGAGGGGAAATGGTGCAGCTGCGCCCCCCGGGACAACCCGGCCCGCTCGCACACGGCGTGGGTGGTCGTCCCGGCGTACCCGAGCTCCGCCAGACACTCGATGGCGGCGTCGAGGAGCCGTTCCCGGGTGACGAGGCTCCTGTCCTGCTGGCGGTACGGCTTCCGGGCCCGCCCGGTGCCCGTTCCGCCTTTCGCCCCACGGCCGCCGTCCGCCACCCGGCGATGCTAGGCGAGGGGCGCCGGGGGCCATCGGTGCGCGGCTCAGCCGCCCCTCGGCGGACCGGCCGCTGGAGGGCTGAGCCGCAGTATCTCCCCGGTGAAGGGCGGAACCTCGGCCGATTAGCCTGCGGGGCGGAGCGCACGCGTCGGGACGTGAGAATGGGCGATCGGGTCAGAGTCGGAACGGTGGACGAGTTACGGCAGGCAGGATGCCTGACCGCGAAGGCCGGCGGTCAGCCGATCTGTGTGTTCTGGAGCGACGGCGCTCCGTTCGCGCTCGACGACCGCTGCCCGCACATGGGCTTCCCGCTCCATCGGGGGACGGTCGAAAGCGGTTTAGTGACCTGCCATTGGCACAACGCCCGATTCGATCTGGGGTCGGGCGGCACGCTGGACCCGTGGGCGGACGACGTCCGGTCCTACCCCGTCGAGGTCGACGACGGCCACGTCATGGTGGTGGTCGAACCCGAGCCCGACCGCAGCGGCCACCAGAGACTCCGCTTAGAGGAGGGACTGGAGCAGGGCCTCACCCTCGTCACGGCCAAGGCCGTGCTCGCGCTCCTCGACGCCGGCGTGGGTGGGGACGAGATTGTGTGGTCAGGCGTCGAGTACGGCACCCGCTACCGGCAGGCGGGCTGGGGGGCCGGGCTCACGGTCCTCACCGCGATGGCCAACGTGCTGCCCTCCCTCGCCCCAGCCGACCGGGGACTCGCGCTCGTGCAGGGACTGGCCTTCGTCTCGCGTGACACGCGAGGCCGCCCGCCGCGGTTTGCGCTGCTGCCGCTGCGGGGCGCCCGTCCCGCGGAACGGCTCGACGGCTGGTACCGGCGGTTCATCGAGACCCGCTCGGCCGACGCCGCCGAACGCACCCTGGCCTCGGCCGTCGCCACGCTGGACGCGACCCCCGTCGCGGCCATGATGTTCTCCGCGGTGACGGACCACGCCTTCCTCGACGGCGGGCACACCATCGACTTCACCAACAAGGCGTTCGAGGTCCTCGACCACCTCGGTTGGGAACTCGCCGCGGCTGTCCTGCCGACGCTGGTGGGCCAGACCGCGTCGGCCAATCGCAGCGAAGAGCGGGGCGCCTGGCGCTACCCGCACGACCTCGCCGGAATGATCACGACGGCCACCGCCGCCCTCCCGGAACGCGTGGCCGCCGGAGCTCATACCGACCGCTTCGACCACCACGACGGCGTCGCCGCCTTGTCCTGGTCGATCCTCTCCGAAGACCCCGCCGAGGTCGTCGCCTCCATCGACGACGCCATCTCCGCCGGCGCGCAGCCCGAAGAGCTCGGCCGGGCCGTCGCCTACGCGGCGGCGCTGCGGATCACTCGCTTCCACACCCAGAACGACCACGGGGACTGGGACGAAGTCCACCACGCCTTCACCGCCGGCAACGCGCTGCACCAGGCCCTCGGGCGAGCACCGACTCCCGAGCTCCTCCGCGGCGTCTACCACGGAGCCCTGCGCATCTACCTCGACCGGTTCCTCAACATCCCCGCCGCCCGGCTCCCCACCCCCTCCCCGGCCGGTGAAGCCGCCGACCTCGCCGACCTCCAGCGCTGCTGGGATCACGAAGGCCGGGTGGACGAAGCCGGGACGCTCGTCTACCGCTACGTCACCTCAGGCGGCGACCCGGCCCGGGCAATCGCCGCCCTCGGCCATGCGCTGCTCACCGAGGACGCCGAATTCCACTGGTTCCAAACCTACGAAGCCGCCGTGCGCCAATTCCACGCCTGGCCAGCAGGATCCGAAGAAGGCTCGCTGATCCTCGCCGGCACCGCCCGATTCCTCGCCGCCCACACCCCCACCCGGCGAGAACTCTCCCAAGTCGTCAGCATCGCCACGCGCCTCCGCCGCGGCGAAGCGCTCTTCGAGGACGCGTAAGAGCCAACCAGCGGGCCGTCTTAGACTCGCGTCATGGACCAGATCGACCTACTCCGGGATGTCCTGACCAAGACGGGAGACGTCCTCGAGGGCGTCCGAGCCGACCAATCGGGACAGCCGACGCCCTGCGACGAATACGACGTGGAGGCCCTCGTCAACCACATCGTGGGGTGGATCCGCGTCTTCGAGGCGGGGAGCCAGGGCCGTACCTACGACGGCGACCCGTCCAACTACCAGCATGGTGAGGACCCGGCCAGCGAGTTCCGGGTCGCGGCGGGTGGTCTCGTTGACGGCTGGCGAGAGCACGGCCTCGACCGCCAGGTCCGGCTCACCAGCGGTGAGATACCGGGCGAGATGGCGTTCAACATGACGCTCATGGAGTACCTGGCGCACGGCCTGGACCTGGCCGTGGCCACCGGCCAGCCCGTCCCCTACACCGAAACGGAAGCAGCCGAGACGCTCGCCCGCGCCGAGAAGATCCTCCCGCCCGAGTACCGCGGCGACAACATGCCGTTCGGCCATGCCGTCCCCATAGCCGACGACGCCCCCGCCATCGACCGCCTGGCGGCCTTCCTCGGGCGCAGGCCCGGTCGGGAGTAGGGCGGGAGCAGCCGTGACCGACGAGACCCCGAGACGCACGACACGCGACACGCGGCTCTGGCGGCCTTCCCCGACCGGGTGCTGGCCCAGAAGCTGCTCGGCCCCGGGGACCCGACCGACCCTGTGCTGTCGGCCTTAGCCGACGCCCGCCTCGTCCGGGACGTCATCGCTCCCGGCCCCGGTCAGGTGACCGTGCCGGCGGTTCCGCTCGGGTTCGCTTTCACCGGTGCTCAGCTCGGTCCGCTCGACATCACCGGGACGCCGGCCGCGGCTTCGGAGCTGCAGGCGTTCACCGACCGGCTGCGTGGCCGGGGCATCGACCCGTCCCGCGCCGCCTGGACCGTATACACCCTCCCGGCCGTCAAGGAGGCGCTCGACGCCGACCCGGGCGCAGCGGACAGCTCGGGGATGGACGGGCCGCTCGGTAGCGCTCTCATCGTCCCCGCCCGCACGAATGTGGAACTCGTCGGCGCCGTCTTCGAACACGGCGAACTCCACAGTGGACCATGTTAACCGCCTCTCCCGACGGCCGGGCGTCGGGCAGCAAGGAGATGTCGGCGATGGCTGCTCCTCCGACTCGGAGTCCTTCGTCCGGGACGGCGGCCTCGGGTGCGTGGACCGCAAGCAGAACAACACCGCCTTCTACGACCCCTGTCAGGACTTCTTCTTCCTGGAGAACGACGGGGACCCCGCTCGTCGCTCCTGGGCATCCCAGATGCACGGCACCGGACAATGGGGAACTGTCGCCACCAGCTGAACCAGGGCTGCGACGAGAGGCCCTTCGACCAGGACAAGATCTCCTGCACCCAAACCGTCCCGGAGGCCTCTCCCACGGTCGTCTCCACCCGCTACCTGAAGAAGGATGGCGACGGTACTCCGGGCCGCATCCTGGTGCTGGGCGGCACCGACGCCCTCGGCCGCCCCTACAAGAGCGAAGTCCTGGTGTTCCGCGAGAACCGCCACAACTTCAAGGCGATCAACGCGGTGTACTGGGCCAACTCGTACATCATCGAAGGCGACACGGTGACACCGGTAGGGGTGCCCTCCGACTGAGGCGAAGCCGGAGAGCGCAGAGCAGCCCGGTCGCCGCCCCGTCGGTGGTCGTGGCTGCCCGCCTGGTCGTTGCGGGCCGGCTGTTCATGGTCCGCTGAGAGATGGTCTCCCCGCCTTCCCCGTCACATGTCCATTTCGGGAACCATCCCCGGATAGAGCAGGAATGGGCTCCACGGCCTTCTAGCCGACTACATGCAGCGCTTCGGGGGTGGGCCTCAGCAACGAGAGTGCGACACCCAGCCCGCCGGCACATTCAGGAAGGAGGAGACGGCTGGGCCCGGACGCCGCCTCCCCCACCTCCCCACCTTCTGCACCTGCGCAGATGACGGACGGCCGCTTGATCAGAAGCGCACGGACCTCGCCGTGCCCGACAGCTCGACAGAATCCAGCACGGTCAACTGTCCGTTGACCAGGGCCGGGCCTCCGATCGACGTGCGGTGGGTCGCAACGAGTCCAACCGTGTTCACGGCAGCCGTGGGTTCTATGAGGTTCACAGCCGGCACGATCAGCGTAAAGCAGCGGGTGTACAGGTCCGGAACTCCGTCGAGATAGACGGTCACAAGATGACCGAGCTCGGATTCCTGGGCCCTGACTCTGTCTCCGCTGAAGCTACCGCTGGCCTCGGGACCCGAATAGCTGAGCTGGCGAGTACCGTCGATCGAAGTGGTTGAGTACGTCACCGCGGTATCGACACCAGTGAGCTCGAAGAAGTTGGGTTGCTCGGGTGCCAACCGGGGCGCGGCTGTCTGCGCACCATCAACCGCGGGTGATCCGACGACCGATGCGGCCCGGTCAACCTCGAGCACCGGGAGCCGTACACCGGCAGGAATGATGGTGACCTCCTTGATCGCGTCTTCGGCCGTCGCCGTGTAGGTCACGATCTCGGGAGTGATCACCTGAGCCACCGGGACCCGAGGTCGAATGGCGATAAGACGCAGCACGACGATCTGCGGATTGTCGCTTGCGTCGGCCGCCTCGAGCCGCAACCGGTAGCCCTGAGAGGGGCAGGCCCAGATGGTGTGGACATGGAGCTTCCGGGACCCGTACGGCATGGAATCCCGCGACGCGAAACCTTCAACGAACGTGACGGACTGGTCGCTCATTGCGCCCTCTCCTCTCCGCACCCTCAGGCGCGAGAGCAATGCCGCCACCCGCTGTGCCACCTTCTACTCCAAGCGCATCAAGACCGCAAGCAATTCCTTACAGAAGGGAGGTCGTCCCCCGTGCGAGCGACGACGGTTTGCCGGCGTCAGGTTTGGTCCAACCTGCGGCTCCTCCAGTCGTCGGGCCAAGCGTCGGTCATCAAGGGTCGCGGCGGACCACGGAACGCTTCGACAACAGCGGCCACCCGATCGGCGGATAGATATGGGGAGGTGTCAGAGTTGTCCGTCAGCCCGAAAGGTGCCGGCGCACCCGCGCTTTGCCGCCCTCAAGATCGGCGACCCGCCGTTCGACCGGTCCGCCGGGGCGGCAGAACACAAAGCGGCAGTAGGCGGCGCCCTGGAGTTCCTAGGTGGTCAGGCGGGATGTCCACCCAGAGCGCCGAAGATGTTGAAACACAGGGGCATGCTGGACAACAGGTTCCGCCGGAGCCGGTCCTCTTTCAGCGTCCCGCCCTCTTGCCGCACCTCCCGGATGCGGCGCTCGGCGTGCTCGTAGGCGGCTGGCACCAGGAAGTTGAGGTCGGGCCGGCTGGGGTGGGTTTACCGACGGGCCACGGTGCCACAGTCCCTGTCGAGGTCGCCCCCGAGGAGGCGGGCGTCGCCCGAGAGCACGACCCCGTCGAGGCCGCCGACCGCGACAGCCTCACCGCCCTCGGCCTGCCGCGGCCTGGGCCGGTGCCCTGCATTACCGTCCGCTGGCAGCTCGCCCAGAAGTTCCACGCCTGCACCGACCACTTGGACGGGATCCGCCCGAACGACCGAGCCCGGGACCTGCCCGACATCCTCGTGCTCGGGGCGTTTCTCGCGGCAAACCTCTGCACAGCCGCCGTCGACGGACTCGAGGGGGTGCCGCCCACCGTGGAGGAGGCGGCCGCGGCAGTGCGGACCTGATCGCCAGGATCGACCAGGCCCGCTGAGCAGAGCCGGGGGCAGCCGTGGCCGGGGAAGGGCTCTTTAGCCGCTGAGCTGCTCTCGCACTCTTGTCTTGGCGGCGCCGAGGTCGGCGACCCGCCGCTCGACGGCCCCCGTCATTCGACAGAACACGAAGCGGCAGTCGACGACGGTCATACCGGTCGACTCCTCGAGGGCGACGGCGTAGGCGGCGCCCTGGAGCTCGTAGGTGGCCAGCTTGGCGTCAATCTCGGCCTCGGAGCCGACCGTGTCGGTCTTGTAGTCGACGATGACCAGACCTTCGGGGGTCTCGATGAGCAGGTCGATATAGCCTTCGATGACCCGGTCCCCGACCGGGGCGGCGACGTAGAGCTCCTTGTGGTGCTCCGCTTTGGCGGCCAGCTGCACCGCGTCGGAGGCGAGGGCGGAGCGGGCCAGGGCGGCCACCGTGGCGGCCACGTCGGGGATCGCTTCGAGGTCGGCCTGGCGGGCGGCCTGCTCGTCGACGCCGGTCGGGTCGGCCAGGTCGACGAACTGCAGGGTGGCGTGCACGGCCCGGCCGATGGCCGTGCCGGCCCTCCCTCGACGCCGAGGTGCCGTGGGCCGGGCGGTCTCGTCGGTGAGCCCGCCGGGACCGGCCGGGTCGTCGGGGTCGCGCTCCTCGTCGACCGGCGCCATGCCGGCCTCCCGGGCGATGGTGGTGGCCGACACGAACCGGGGCCGCCGTTGGGGCGCGAGCAGCGCCTCCCGCTCCGCCAGCCAACCGTCCCGGTCGTCCGGGGCCGGTAACGACAGGGTGCCCTGCGTGGCCGGCATCACGATGTCCGCCGCTGCCGTGTCGCCTTCAGGGGGCCGGCGCCAGCTGTCGGTGCGGACGTTGGTCTTGTTCCATACCGTGCTGGCGTAGGACCCGTCGTCGGCCTGGTGGTGGGCGGCCACCACCAGGTGGTCCCGGGCCCGGGTGCAGGCGACGTAGAGGAGCCGGAGCTTCTCGTGGACGTCCATCTGGGCCTCGAGGTCGGCCCGCACGTCGTGGTTGGCGGTGCCCACGTTCTTGCGGAGCCGCACCTCGGGGGTCCCGTCGACGTTCCAGACCACGCTCACCCCGTTGCGGGGAACGTTGGGCTTGGTCGTCAGCCCCGACAGGATGGTGATGGGGAACTCGAGGCCCTTGGCGCCGTGGATGGTCATGATCCGCACGGCATCGTCGTCGGTCTCGGGCAGGATCGGCTCGTGGACCCGGGCGCTGTCCGAGCGCTGCAGGTCGGCCCACTCCAGGAAGGCCCGCACCGCCCCGCCGCCGGCCTCCTCGAAGGCCCGAGCCTGGTCGACGAGGAA
This sequence comes from uncultured Burkholderiales bacterium, assembly GCA_964502185.1. Classification (GTDB taxonomy): domain Bacteria; phylum Actinomycetota; class Acidimicrobiia; order IMCC26256; family BP-133; genus CAZCVW01. The sequence continues at coordinate 2,853 of CAZCVW010000030.1, read as the reverse complement.
CCGCAGCCGGCCCCACACCTCGGTGGCCCGGCCCTCGGCGAAGGCGAGCACGTAGGCCTGACGCTCGGCCAGGAGGCGGTCGAGGAGGACCGACGGGCGGAGCCACCAGCGCTGCTCCCACAACGACCGCAGGTGGGTGAAGGCGGCCGCCACCGGATGGTCGGCGGCGACACCGGCGGGCGGGTCCCGGCGCAGATCCCAGCGGCCGCCGGCATGGCGCCAGGTGAACAGGTCCGTATCCGCGCAGGCGTACAGCGGCGAGCGCAGGGCGGTGACGAGGCTCAGCTCGTCGGTCGGGTCGTCGACGGCCCGCAGCGCCGCCAGCGCGTCCCGCACCTCCTGGGTGTCGTAGACGAGGGTGCCGGTGTTGAGCCGGTAGGGGATGCCGAGCCCGTCGAGCGCGGCCCGCAGGTAGGGCAGCGACGTGCGGGTCGGCACCAGGATGGTGACGTCGGTGAGCCGGGCCGGCCGCCATTCCCGGTCCCCGTCGTCGAACACCGGCCACCCCGCCGGGTGCCGCTGGACGTGATCGACCACCCGGGCGACGTCGGCCGCTTCGCACTCGCGCAGCTCGCCGGCCCGCATCTTGCCGTGCGGTCCGCCGAGCAGCACCGGCCGGTGATCCCCGTCGGCTGACGGCTCCCGGTGGGCGTCGAGCCGCTCGTAGCGGGGCTGCTGGCCGGGGACCTCCTCGGCCATGAGCTCGCCGAAGAGGGCGTTGACCCAGTCGAGGACGGGTGGGACGGTGCGGAAGTTGGTGCGCAGCTGCAGCCACGACCCGTCGGTCCCGAACCGGTCGCGGGCCCGCAGGAAGAGGCCGATGTCGGCCCGCCGGAAGCGGTAGATCGACTGCTTCGGGTCACCGACGAAGAAGAGCCGGCCGTCCTCCACCTCCGCGTCCTGCCACCCGGGCGGATCGTCCCCCGCCACCGCCACGGCGACGAGCACGGCCAGCTCGATCTGGATGGGGTCGGTGTCCTGAAACTCGTCGAGCAGCAGATGGGTGTAGCGGCCGTGCAAAGCCCGGCGGGCCTCGGGGCTCTGGCGGAGGAGCCTCCGGGCGAGGACGAGCAGGTCGTGGAACTCCAGGTGCCCCTCGAGGCGGCGGGCCTCGGCCGCCTGGCGGACCTCGCGGGCGACGAGGGTGAGCAGGCGGGCCACGACTTCGTTGGCCACCGCGGTGAGCACCGCGCGACGGGCCTCGTTGAGCGTATCGACGATGGCCTTGGCCGCGGCCTTGCCGCACGGCCAGGCGCCGTCCTTCCCGCCCCGCTCCGGGCCCCAGCGCTTGTCCGGTTTCCCGCGCTGCAGGGCACGGAACTTGCGGTCCGGATCCGGCTCGTCTCGGATAGCCCGGACCTCCCCCATCACGGGGCCGATCAGGTGCAGGTAGAAGAGGTCGCGGTGGTCGGTGCAGGTCCCTAGGAGCGCCTCAGCCTCGGCCGCAGCCCGGTCGAACGGCGAGAAGTCAATGGGCCGTAGCGGCCCGTGGGCGCCGGCGGCGACGGCGTCGAGCCGGTCCCAGCTCTGGGCCAGCGCCACGGCCACGCCCTTCATGGTGGCGTGGCCCTGGTAGCGGGGTTCGAGGGGCGTGCCGGCCAGGGCGGCCCGGACGAGGAGATCCTCGTGGTCGGGGTCGTCGTAGAGGTCGTCGACGAAGCGTTCCCAGCGGGCTTCGTGGGCCAGCTCGGAGGAGATCTCGTCGAGGATGGTGACCCGGGGCGGGAGCCCGGCGGCCAGGGGATGCTCGCTCAGGATGCGGTTGGCGAAGCTGTGGAGCGTGGAGATGGCGGCCCGGTCCGCGTCGGCGATGGCCCGGCGGCACCGGGCCCGGATCTCGTCGTCGGTGCTGGTCGCCTCCCGCTGCTCGAAGGCGACCCGGATGCGGTCGGCCAGTTCGGCGGCGGCCGCTTCGGTGAAGGTGATGGCGGCGATGTTGGCCAGGGCCACGTCGTGCTCGAGGACGAGGTTGGCGATCCGGTCGACGAGTTGGGTGGTCTTGCCGGTGCCCGCCCCCGCTTCGACGAACAGGGTGCGGGTGAGCCCGGCCCGGGTGATGAGCTCCCGGACGTCGGCGTCGGCCGGGATCACATCTCCTCCTCGTCGACCGGCGGGCCGAGGACCGTGCGGATCGCCAGCTCGGGGGCGGCCGCCTTGGCCTCGGCGTACTCGCCCCGGTCGCGGGGGCAGACGTCGTCGAAGTCGCAGTACTTACAGTTGGCGTGGGTGTTGAACCAGCTGTCCCACTCCCCCGGCAGCGCCGGGAACACGCCAGCCTCGATGCCGTCGACCATGGCGGCGACGACTTGGGCGAACCGTTCCCGGCGCGGCCCGTCCCACTCGTAGCCCGAGCGGGGGTCGCCGGGGTCCTCGTTGATCAGCCAGTAGTGGGCGGAGGCCGAGGCGGCGCCGAGGAGCTGGACGGCCGCTTCGGAGTAGAGCCCGAGCTGGAGGGTGGTGCCACCCAGGGTGGGATCGACCTCGATGCCCTTGTATTTCCCGGCCCGGCTCGTCTTGTAGTCGGAGACGAGGTGGTGGCCGCCGGCGGCGACGTCGACCCGGTCGGCCTGGCCCCGGAAGCGGATCTCCCGGCCGTCGGCGAGGGCGACGACGACGGGCTCGGCGCCGTGCATCCCGAACGGCAGCTCGACCCGAGCCGGGGTGGCGCCGGTCTTGTGCCGGTACTTGTCGTCGTCGGTGAGGAACTCGTCGAGGAGCGTGCCGAGGCGGAGGCGTTCGAGGCGCCAGTGCAGGGGTCGCCCGGTGCGGCCGCCCGCTTCGACCTGGTCGAAGACGTCGGTGGCGATGGCCTGGAGGCGGGCCCGCTGCGCCGCCGACCACGGCGTGGCCGGG
>CAZCVW010000029.1:0-16646 GCA_964502185.1 uncultured Burkholderiales bacterium | reverse complement strand
GGGCTGGCCGCCGCCGCGGCGGCCGGGCTCGACGCCGGCGCGGTGGAGGGCCAGCTCCTCTACGGGATGGCCGAACCGGTGCACGCCGCCCTGCGGAACCTCGGCTACCGGGTCCGGGTCTACGCCCCCGTCGGCGAACTCGTGCCCGGCATGGCCTACCTGGTGCGTCGCCTCCTGGAGAACACCTCCAACGAGTCCTTCCTGCGTCACCGCTTCGCCGAAGGCCGCGATCTCGACGAGCTGCTCCGGTCGCCCGGGGTGCCCGACCGTGCCCTTCCGGAGGCGGAGGCGGAAGCGCCCCGCCGGCCTGCCACGAACCCGGCGAAGCCCGGACCGTTCGTCCCCGAACCCCACTCCGAACTGCGCCGGCTGGCGCCCCGGGCCCGCCTGATGGCCGCCGTCAACCAGGTGGGAGGCAAGCTCGGGTTCGATGCCCCCGTGCTCGTGGACGGCCGGAAGACTCGCATCCGGGACGGCATCGAATCCGTGGACCCCGGAGCCTTCCACCGCCGGGTGGCCACCAGCGGCCGGGCCGGCTCGGACGACGTCGACGCGGCGGTGGCGGCCGCCACCAAGGCCCTTCCCGCCTGGCGGGCGGCGGGTTTCTGCGGACGGGCCCGGGTGATGTTCCGGGCGGCGTCGCTCCTGCGGGCGAGGCGGGCGGAGCTCGCCGCGCTGATGGTCTACGAGGCGGGGAAGCCCATCCGGGAAGCCGATGCCGACGTCGCCGAGGCCGTGGACTTCTGCGAGTACTACGGGCGGGAGGCGCTGCGGTTGGGGGCGGGGATTCCGATCCTCCAGGCTCCCGGCGAGGCCAACACCTACCACTATCAGCCTCGGGGGATCGGGGTGGTGATCGCCCCCTGGAACTTCCCGCTGGCCATTCCGGCCGGGATGGTGAGCGCGGGTCTCGTCACCGGGAATGCCGTCCTCTTCAAGCCGGCGGAGCAGACGCCGGGTATCGCTTTCCGGCTCGTCGAGATCCTGCTCGAGGCGGGCGTGCCGCCGGGGGTACTGGCCTTCCTACCCGGGGTCGGCGAGGAGGTGGGCGCCGAGCTCGTGGAGCGGCCCGAGATCAGTTTCGTGACCTTCACCGGCTCCAAGGCCGTCGGATTGTCGATCGTGGAGCGGGGGGCGATCCATCAGCCGGGGCAGGGGCACGTGAAGCGGATCGTGGCCGAGATGGGCGGCAAGAACGCCATCGTCGTCGACACCGACGCCGACCTCGACCAGGCCGTACCGGCCGTGATCGGGAGCGCCTTCTCCTACGCCGGTCAGAAGTGTTCGGCCGCCTCCCGGGTCATCGGGGTGGGCCCGATCTTCGACGAACTCGTCGAGCGGCTGGCGGGATCGGCCGCGCTGGTCGGCATCGGGCACCCGGGCGAGCTGCGCAGCACCGTCGGGCCGGTGATCGACGAGGACGCTTGGAAGCGGGTCCGTCGCTACCAGGAATCGGCCCGGGCGGAAGGCGAGGTGGTGCTCCAGCGCGACGACCTCCCGGACGGCGGCTGGTACGTCGGCCCCACCGTGGTGGTCACCGACAACGCCGCGGCCAAGGTGGCCTGCGAGGAGATCTTCGGGCCGGTGCTGGTGGCCATGCGGGCCGACGACTTCGACGAGGCCCTGGCCCTGGCCGGGGACACCGAGTACGCCCTCACCGGCGGTGTCTTCTCCCGCTCACCGGCGCACCTGCAGAAAGCCCGCGACGAGTTCCGGGCCGGGAACCTCTACATCAACCGGGGCATCACCGGAGCGCTCGTCGGCCGCCAGCCCTTCGGCGGCTTCGGGCTGTCGGGGGTCGGCTCGAAGGCCGGAGGGCCCGACTACCTGCTCCAGTTCGTGGAGCCCCGGGTGATCACCGAGAACACGATCCGCCAGGGCTTCGCCGCCGTCGACGAAGAGCGCTAGAACGCGCTGAGCCCCCGGGGAAGGGGATTACCCGGGGGCTCAGTCGGCGGGCGGCGGGCGAGTGACGCCTCACCCGGTTCCTGCAATGAAAGGAACGTTTGAGTGGAGTGGTCATGACGCGCGATAGGCGATCTTTCCGGCATAGGCCGCGGCGGGGTCGTAAGGGCGCCGGCCGACGGTCGCACCCCCTGGCCCCTTCGCCTACGATCTTGGCCGCCGGGCGATTAGCTCAGGGGGAGAGCACTTCCTTGACACGGAAGGGGTCAGAAGTTCAAATCTTCTATCGCCCACGGTGAATCTGCAGGTCAGCCCCGGTTTTCGCCGGGGCTGATGCGCGTCCGGGGAGCCGGCGTGCCACAAACGTGCCATAACGAAATGGCACGAGCGGTCGTCAGAGGCATAGGTGTAGATGTGTGCCCGGGCTTGCCGTCTAGTTGCGCTGGAATCGTTTCCTGAGTACCTCGAGGTATGCAGCGCCGTATCCCGGGTAGGCGGCGCCACCGGTCAGGTCGTGCCCGGACGCGCTGTCGTCGGTGGTGGTGGGGGGCGCCGCGGCAATGGGCTCGATGGCGGTGTCCTCGTTCCACTCGTTCCACGAGGTGACGAGGATCATCGGCAGGCGGCTGTCGAGGGCCGGGAGCGCTGTCTGGTCACTACCCGCCTCGGCGGCGCCGGCCCGTCAGCTAATGGTCCGTCGCGGCGAGCATCGTTCTGTCGTCCCGTTGCGCCGGTATGCGGTGCAGCCGAGCGACAGTTCCCCGGTGCGGCTTGGCACTATCAGTCTCAAGTGGAGGTTGAATTACTCTCAACTTGAGATTGATTCGGGGACTAGTCGTCAAATGACCCCGGGGGGCTATTGGCCGGCCGCCTCGGTCAGCCGATGCTCAATACATGACGAACAACCCTGCGGCGACGCTCGCCGCCATCGTGTTCCACTCCGGTGGTGCGACCTACATCGCCGCCGACGGGGTCGCGCTGCCCGCACCCGACCAGGCCGCGGCCGTGGCCGTGGCCGCGTTGTGGGACCGGCCGTCGCCCAACTGAGTCTCAGCACTGAGGCTCAGCGAGGAGGCAGTCTCACCACGCTGACGTAACAGCCGGCATCGGGCCAACGCGTCGGCGTAAGCGTGCCAGCATGGCCGGGTGCAGGCGGAGGATGAGCTCGACGCGGTCAACCGGGCGTTCTACGCCGCCTTCGAGGCCCGCGATCTCGGCGCCATGGGCGCGGTGTGGGAGCAGAGCGACCGGGCCACGTGCATCCACCCGGGTTGGCCGACGCTGCGGGGCTGGCAGGCCGTCAGCGAGTCGTGGCGGCGGATCTTTGTCAACACGCCCTACATCCAGTTCTTCCTCACCGACGAGGAGTACTTCGTGGTAGGGAACGTCGCCTGGGTAACCCTGTCCGAGAACATCCTCCAGGAGGTGGCCGGCGCCCGGAGCGAAGGAGCGCTCGGCGACGCCCGGGTGGCGGCCACCAACGTCTTCGCCCACGACGGCCTGCGCTGGCGGTTGGTACTGCACCACGGCTCGCCCGTCGCCACCGGATAGCCAGCCACCGGATAGCCAGCCACCGGATAGCCAGCCACCGGATAGCCCTTAGCCCGTCGCGGCCGAGAACTGGGTGGCGAAGAGTTCGGCGTAGAGGCCCCGGGCCCGGATCAGCTCCGGGTGGGTGCCCCGCTCGACGACCCGGCCGCCGGCGACGACCAGGATCTGGTCGGCGGCCAGGATGGTCGAGAGGCGGTGGGCGATCACGATGGCCGTCCGCCCGTGCAGGGCCTCGGCCAGCGCCGCCTGGATGAGCGCCTCGTTCTCGGAGTCGAGGTGGCTGGTCGCCTCGTCGAGCACGACGATGGCCGGCGCCTTGAGGAGCAGGCGGGCGATCGAGACGCGCTGCTTCTCTCCGCCCGAGAGCCGGTACCCGCGCTCGCCGACCACGGTGTCGTAGCCGTCGGGGAAAGAAGCGATGACGTGGTGGATCCGGGCGGCGCGGCACGCCGCCACCAGCTCCTCGTCGGTGGCCTCGGGCCGGGCGTAGCGCAGGTTGGCGGCGATGCTGTCGTGGAACAGGTGCGGATCCTGGCTGACCACACCGACGGCCGCCGCCAGGCTGTCCATCGTCACGTCACGGACATCGTGGCCGTCGACCCGCACGGAGCCGGAGGTCACGTCGTAGAGGCGGGGGACCAGCGAGGCCAGGGTCGTCTTACCGGCGCCGGAGGGTCCGACGAGGGCCACCACCGTTCCCGGCTCGGCGTTGAAGGACACACCCCGGAGCACGGGATCGGCGACCTCGTGACGGCGTTCCCGGGCGCCTTCGCCCTCCAACGATTCGATGGACACGGCGGCGGCCGGCGGGTAGCGGAACCACACGTCGTCGAACTCGAGACGACCCACCACCGGCGGGATCGGCCGGGCGCCGGGCGCATCGGCCACCGCCGGGGTGGCGTCGAGCACCTCGAAGACGCGCTCGAAGCTGACGAGGGCGGTGAGCAGGTCGACCCGGGCGCCGGCCAGGTCCGTGAGCGGCGAGTACAGCTTGGCCACGTAGGCGGCGAGGGCGGTGAGCGTGCCGATCTGGATGGCGCCCCGGATCAGCTCCCGGCCTCCGACCCAGTAGACGGCGGCCGTGCCGATGGCGCCGACCAGGGCCAGGCTGCCGTAGTACAGGCGGCTGGTGACGGCCAGCTTCACCCCGGAGGCCCGCACGGCGTCGGCCCGCGCCGAGAACTCGTCCGCTTCGGCCTGCGGGCGTCCGAACAGCTTGACGAGCAGCGCCCCGGCCACGTTCAACCGCTCGGCGAGGGTCGACGACATCTGGGCGTTGATGTTCATCCGGGCCCGGGAGAGCGAGGCCAGCCGCTTGGCCATGCGCCGGTCCAGCACGGCGAAACCGGGGATGACGAGAAGGGCGAGAAGTGTCACCTTCCAGCTGAGGATGAGCATGGCCGTCAGAGTCGCGACCAGCGTGAACACGTTGGAGGTGACGGTGGCGAGCGTGCCCACCACCTGCTGGGCGCCCAGCACGTCGTTGGAGAGGCGGGAGAGGAGCGAACCCGTCTGGGTGTGGGTGAAGAAGGCTATCGGCATGCGTTGCACGTGCCGGAAGAGCGCCACCCGGAGGTCGTAGATGAGCCCTTCGCCGATGCGGGAGCCGAGCCAGCGGTTCCAAAGTCCGATGCCGGTGGTGGCGAGCGCGATACCGACCGCCGCCAGCACGAGGAAGTTCAGGTCGCCCGTGTCGAGCCGGTTCTCGGTGGCCCGGTCGACGAGCGCCTTCAGCACCAGCGGTGGCAGGACGGCCACCAGGGCCGTGGCCGCCAGCCCGGCGAGGTGAAGGATGAGCAGGGTGCGGTAGGGGCGGGCGAACTGCCAGGCCCGGCGCAAAGAGGCGCGGTCGATGCCCCGCTCGAGGGCGGCGGCATCAAGCTCGGAAGACGGTCTCCAGCGCGACATGTGGGTTCATCAACGGATGAAGACCGCTTGAAATTCCCCGCTCAGTTGGTGACGAGCCGTCCGGCGCGGTTGGCCACCGCACAGGGCTCGGCTACGCCGGGCGCTTCGAGCGTCGCCTTGACCGTGCCCGCGTGGCGCTCGTAGAGCACGACGTTCACCACGGCCGAGTAGACGAGCAGGCGTCCGAAGAGCAGGAGCCAGGCCAGGATGGCGAAGATGATCCCGAGAACGCCGTAGAGCTGGGAGGACGAGGCGACGGCCCGGGGCACCCAGTAGGCCCCGGCCCCCTTCAAGACCTCGACACCGACGGCTCCGACGAGAGCGCCCGGCACCAGCGACCGCCACGTAAGGTCCCGGTTGGGGAGCACCTTCGAGGTCCAGAGCCACAGACCAAAGCTGACCAGGAAGGTCACGACCACGCCCAGGGGGGCGATGAAACCGGGCAGCCAGCGCAGGGCGGTGGTGAGGGCCGCGCTGGCCACGAAGAGCAGGGCGGCGCCGGCCAGCCAGAGCAGGCCGAAGACCTTGTCCTTCATCCCGCGTTCGTTCACCTGCCAGACCGCGTTGAAGGCGTGTTGCAGCCCGCCGACGAGTCCCAGCCCCGACCAGAACAGACCGAGGAGGCCGATCACGCTGGCCGTCTGGCGGCTCGACTCGGCGGTCGACAGCGCCTCCTTCAGGGTGTCGGCGGCCTCACCCTGGAGCCCGAGTTCGCCGATGAGCCGTCCGGCGATGTCGGTGTCCGAGCCGGCGGAGATGAAGCCGGCGACGGCGATGCCGACCAACAGGAGCGGGAACAGCGACAGGAAGGCCTGCAGCGTGAAGGCGGCGGCCAGGTGGTTGCCCCCCAGTTCCCCGTACCGGCTCTGCACCGCGGCGACCAGCCGCAGCCGGGGTATCCGGTCGGCCACCTTGTCGAGGAAGCTCGGAGTCTCCGGCGGCCCGGAATACCGACCCGGCGGGCAGGCCTCTTCGCCGGCCTCGGGCGAGCGGTCCCGGAGGGCCTGGACAGCGGCAGAGACGAGAACGGCGGTGGAGGCGACGGGGAGGAGAAGCGTCTCCACCGCCCCTCGCTTCTGTTTCTTGTCCACGGTCGGGGGTTACCGTCAGGCCCCGGCCTACTTGTCGTCGGCCCAGTCGAACTCGTAGTAGATCCAGTTCGAGTCTTCGAACGAGAGGTCGAGACCCTCGGCCTTGGCCGTGAACGACCCGACGCCGCACTCGCCCTTCTGCCAGATGAAGCCGTGCGGCAGGACGATGTGCGCCTCGTGCGGTTCACCCGTCACGGAGTTCTTGAAGGTGTCACCCGTTCCCTGGCCGACCCCCTCTGCCTTCAACGTGATGGCCAGGCCTGAACCTTCCACGGTGATTGGTGCCTTCACCAGGCCCGCCACGTCGAATGTGCTGCCGAGGATCGCCCACGGGTTTCCGCCGAGCTGGCCCGTGTAGATCTGCGCCAGGCAGTTGACCTGCTCGTCGGTCGTGCCCGGTTCGACGACGAAGACGGCCTTACCACCGCCGTCGTGGATTGCCTTCGGCCAGTCGATGATCGCAATCGCCTTCACGCCGGAGAGATCGATGTCGCCGCACCTGCCCTCATCGATAAAGTTGCCGACGAAGGCCTTGCAGCTGCCGTCGGAGGAGCTCGGGAGGCCCGAGAAGTTGCACGTGCAGCCGGGCGCGCAGTTGCAGAACTCGTACCCTTTGCCCCGCAGGTGCCACTTGGTCCGCTGTTCGGTCATGGACATGCACATGCCTCCTGGTCAGGTGAGACGGCCGAGGATCGCGGGGTGGAGCAACAGCAGCGCGCCGAGGGCAAGGAAAGCCACGCCGGCGGCGACGGCGACCCGTTCCCCGATCGGCGTGACCTTCTCGACCATGATGAGCGTCGCGAGAACGGCCATCCACCGGAGTTGCATGGTGCCGAAGGCGACGAGTACCGCCATGAGCATCCAGCAGCAGCCCAGGCAGTAGAGGCCGTGTCGAGCGCCGGCGGCGACGGCGCCCGCCGGGCGGTGCAGGTTCTTGCCGTGTTGCAGGAAGAACGACAGCGGTGACCGGCAGTGCCGCAAACAGACGGCCTTCAAGGGTGACAGCTGATAGATGGCGGCGGCAACGAGCACGACGCCGGCGATCCGCCCCGCCGTCGGGGAGGCGTCAGCCAATGGCCCCTCGAGCCGCTGCCAGATGAAGAAGGCGGGCAGGCCCATCGCGGTCCAGATCGCCGCGTAGCCTGCGAGGAAGACCGCGACCGGAGCCACTGTGCCTCGAGCCGCGGCTCGGGCGTACAGGCGCGCTACCGGCACGATGGCAGGCAGCATCATGGCGGCCATCATCGCGACCCAGGCGACCAGGAAGGCAGCGAGCGACATGGCGGCGGCGGCGCTCATGGTCATGTCGCTGCCCATGCCGCGAGCGGTGAGGGCCGACCACCACCAGCCGAGTCCGGCGATCAGCAGCAGGGTTGGCGCCAACCAACGATCGGGAACCCCCGCCTTCCTCGTTGCGCCTTGTCGTACCGCCACCGACCACCCCTCGAACGACGTGGCGAGACTATGGCACGTCCAATCTGTGGGTGCTCGGCCGCCTCGATGGAGCCCACCGTCATGGCGCTCGAGCTCGACGTACTCGAGCGCCTTGGGGTTCCCTTGAGTACCCGGGTATGGTCGAGCGGTGGCTCGATGGAAAACCGCGCCGATCGTGGTCCTCGCCGGGCTGGCGACCGCTTGTGGCGGCTCGGGCGAGGAGGCTCCGATCCAGCGCCAGCCGGCCGCGGTGTTCGTGTTCCGGTCCGGAGCGGAGCTCGGGAGGTGGACCCGCGAACTCTCGGCCGACGACGGGGCCGACGTGCTGCGCCTGGCTGCCGAGCAGGGCTGACATGACCGTGTACCTGGTGGGCGCCGGTCCCGGCGACCCTGGTCTCATCACGGTGCGGGGGGCGGAGATCCTGCGGCGGGCCGACGTCGTCGTCTACGACCGGCTCTCGGTGGAAACCCTCCTGGAACTGGCGCCGCCCGACGCCGAGCGCATCAGTGTGGGGAAGTCAGCCGGGCACGCCAGCCTGCCCCAGGACGAGATCAACGCCCTGCTGGTGGAGCGCGGGCGGGCCGGCCAGCAGGTGGTCCGGCTGAAGGGTGGGGATCCGTTCGTGTTCGCCCGGGGCGGCGAGGAGGCGTCCGCCCTGCTGGCCGCCGGGGTGCCGTTCGAGATCGTGCCCGGGATCACCTCGGCCCTGGCGGTGCCCGCCTACGCCGGAGTGCCCGTCACGCACCGGGGGATGGCCACCTCGTTCACGGTCGTCACGGGTCAGGAGGGCCCGACGGGATCGGGCACCGACTGGGAAACGGTGGCCCGTGTCGGGGGCACCGTGGTCGTGCTGATGGGCGCCGCCCAACGGGCGGTGATCGCGGCGCGACTGATGGCCGGCGGTCTCAGTCCGGATACGCCGGTGACCGCCGTCACCTGGGGCACGCGGCCCGAGCAACGCACGCTGCGGACCACGCTCGCCCGTCTCGGGGCTGAGCCGGTCGAGCCGCCCGCCACCATCGTGATCGGGGCGGTGGCCGGTCTCGATCTGCGCTGGTACGAGGGGCGTCCGCTCTTTGGCCGGCGGATCGTGGTCACCCGGGCCCGGGAGCAGGCGTCCGACCTGGTCAGCGCCCTGCACGACCTTGGGGCTGAGACGGTCGAACTGCCGGTGATCGAGATCGGCGAACCGGCCGACGGGGGAGCGGCGCTCCTCGCCGCCGCCCGCCGCGCCGGCGGGTACGACTGGCTGGTGTTCAGCTCCGTGAACGCGGTCGACCGGTTCTTCGCCGCTCTCGGCCAGGTGGGCTCCGACACCCGGACGCTGGGGGGCGTGTCGGTGGCGGCCATCGGGCCCGGCACGGCGGCGGCGCTGGAGGCCCACGGGGTGGGGGCCGATCTGGTGCCCGCCCGGTTCGTGGCCGAAGCGCTGGTCGAGGCGTTCCCGTCGGGCGAGGGCCGGATCCTGCTGCCTCGTGCCGCCGTGGCCCGCGACGCCCTGCCCGACGGCCTGGCCGCCAACGGCTGGACGGTTGACGTGGTCGAGGCCTATCGCACCCGGCTGGGCGAGCCGTCGGCCGCCGCGCTGGACGCTCTGTCCCGGGCCGACGCCGTGACCTTCACCTCATCGTCAACCGTGGCGAACTTTTTGGAGGTCACCGGCGATCTGCGCCGCCCGCCGGTTATCGCCTGTATCGGGCCCGTGACGGCGGCCACGGCCCGCAACGCCGGCCTCGACGTGACGGTGGTGGCCGAGGCGCACACGATCCCGGGTCTGGTGCAGTCGCTGGTGGCGACGCTGGCGCCCGATCAGGCGGGCCGGGCGTAGCGGGCCGATACCGGGCTCAGCGGTCGCGCCGCCCGACGTAGGCGGCGAGTTCGGTCAGGGCCTGACCGGCCGCCGGGGTCAACGGAGCGGCGTCCAAGGCACCCACGGCATGGGTGATGAGCCGGTGCACCTCCGCTTCCGTGTCGGCCCGGGCGCCGGTGCGCTCGAGCAGGTCCTGGAGAGCGGCGACCTCGGCGGAGGACAGGTTGGGGGCGCCGACGCGCCCGAGCAGCCGCCGGTCACCGGGATCGGCCCGCTCGACGGCCAGGGCGAGGAGTGGGGTCGGCTTGCCCTCGCGGAGGTCCTCACCCACCGGCTTGCCGGTGGCGGTTTCGTCGCCGAACGCGCCGAGCAGGTCGTCGCGCAGTTGGAAGGCCTCACCGAGCGGGAGCCCGAAGGCCGACAGGGCGGCCATCAGATCGGGCCGTCCGGCCATGGTGGCGCCGAGGTGCAGCGGTCGCTCGACCGTGTACTTCCCCGACTTGTAGCAGGCGATGCGCCGGGCGGTGGCCCGATCGGCGCGCCCTTCGGCCGTGCCGGCCAGGTCGAGGTACTGGCCGACGTTGAGCTCGATGCGCAGCTCGTCGAAGATCGCCCGCGCCGCGGGGCTGGCCTCGGCCATGAGCTGGTCGGCGTACACGAAGGCGAGGTCGCCGACCAGGATCGCCACACCCTCGCCGAACCGCCGGGCCTCGCCCCGCCACCCGGCGGCGGCGTGGCGGCGGGAGAACTCGAGGTGGACGGTCGCCCGGCCGCGGCGGAGGTGCGAGCCGTCCATCACGTCGTCGTGGAGAAGGGCGAAGGTGTGGAGAAGTTCGAGGGCAGCGCCGGCGTCGACCACGGCGGGTTCGTCCGGGTCTGCGCCCGCTCCGACCCAGGCCCAGTGGCAAAAGGCGGGGCGCAGGCGCTTCCCGCCGGCCAGGACGAAATCGTTCAGGGCGGCCAGAGGAACGAGCAGACGCCCGTCCACGGGTTCCCAGCGGGCCGCCTCGTCGGCCAGGAACGAGGCGATGCGGGCCTCCACCCTCGGGGCGACATCGGCGAGCGCAGCCGGAACCACCGGAGGGGGCAGACCGCTGGAGGCCGTGGATTGCCCGGTGGCAGCCATCGGCTCGACACCCTAGTGGCCCGCCCCGCCTAGCCTCACGGGCCGATGATCCGGTTCTTGTCACCCGAGTGGATTGCGGCCCTCGACGCCGCCGGCCGGCAGGCCCGCCTGCCCGACGGTGCCCGGCTCATCCTGCAGCAGGTCGTCGAGATGGACGGCGGGGCCGAGCTGGCCTACCACGTGGTAGTGGCCGACGGGGCCGTCCGTGTGTCGGCCGGTCGAGCGGATCGGCCCGATGTGACCATGACGCAGCCCTACGGCGTGGCCGCCGCCATCAGCCGGGGGGAACAGAACGCGCAGGCGGCGATCGTGGCCGGCTCGCTCCGGCTGGCCGGTGATCTGGAGTTGCTGATGGGCCTCGCCCGCGGCCTGGCCGGCCTGGAGGACGTCTTCGCCGGCGTTCGGGACGAAACCGAGTACTGATTGAAGTGGGGGGCCGGTGCCCGAGCTCCCTGGGGACCGCGAGCTCAAGGGCACCGGCGGCCCCCGGGTGGGGAGGTTGGGGGACCTCCATGCACTCCAACGTGCGACCGGGCCGGTCATGACGCGTTATGCCCGGATATCACCCGAAAAATGCCAGTCTCGGTGAGGCGGCACGCGGTGGCATGATGCCCCTTTACTTGCCCAATGGTTTCAGGCCGACACACCGGGGGGTGGTCCGATGCGGGTGTCCATGACCGTGAACGGTTCGACTGCCGAGCACGAGGTGGAGCCAAGGTTGTTACTCGTGTTCTACCTGCGCGAGGTACTGGGCTTGACCGGCACGAAAGTGGGATGCGACACCACGTCGTGCGGAGCCTGCACCGTGCTGCTCGACGGAGAATCCGTGAAGAGCTGCACGATGTTCGCCGTCCAGGCCGACGGTGGCGACATCACCACCATCGAGGGCCTGGCCACAGACGGGGCGCTCCACCCGATGCAGCAGGCGTTTCACGAGAACCACGGCCTGCAGTGCGGCTACTGCACGGCCGGCATGGTCATGGCCGCCGTATCCCTGCTCAAGGAGCAGCCCAACCCGACCGAGGCCGACGTACGCCAGGGTCTCGAGGGCAATCTCTGCCGCTGCACCGGCTACCACAACATCGTCAAGGCCGTGCTGGCCGCGTCCGGAAGCGGGGCCTCCCAGTGACTCCGACATTGGCGACCCCGGCGGCTTCTACCGCCGTCATCGGGACCCGTGTCCCCCGCCGGGAAGACGCCCCGATCCTCACCGGCGAAGCCCGCTACGTCGACGACCTGGCCGTGCCCGGGGCGCTGCACGTGGCCATGGTCCGCAGTCCCCACGCCCACGCCCGGATCGTCTCCGTCGACACCTCGGCGGCCTCGGCGATGCCCGGCGTGGTCGCCGTCTTCACCGGCGCCGACCTGGCCGGCGACTGGGCCGGCCCCATGCCCTGCGCCTGGCCCGTCGTGGCCGACATGAAGAGCCCGGCCCACTTCCCGCTGACGCCGGACAAGGCGCGCTACGTGGGCGACGGCGTGGCTTGCGTGGTGGCCGAATCGGCCAACGCGGCCAAGGACGCGGTCGAAGCGGTCGTCGTCGAGTACGACGTACTGCCCGCCGTGATCGACCTGGAGGACTCCCTGTCCAACCGGGTCGTCATCAACGAGGACCTCGGTACGAACGTCTCCTACGTCTGGGAACTCAAGCCCGACGAGGCCAAGGTGGAGGAGGCGTTCGCCGACGCCACCCACGTGGTCAAGGAGCGTTACATCCAGCAGCGGCTGATCCCGACGGCGATGGAAACCCGGGGGGTCTGCGTGGTCCCGTCGCCGTTCGGCGGCGACTACACGGTGTACTCGTCGACCCAGATCCCCCACATTCTGAAGGTGATGCTCTCGCTCGGCCTCGGGATCTCCGAGACCAAGCTGCGGGTCATCGCCCCCGCCGTCGGCGGCGGGTTCGGCTCGAAGCTGAACGTCTACGCCGAGGAGGTCCTGTGCCTCGGGTTGGCCAAGCGTCTCCGGAAGCCGGTGCGCTGGACGGAGGAGCGGACGGAGAACGCCCAGGCCACCATTCACGGCCGGGGCCAGATCCAGCAGATCGAGTTGGCCGCCGACGCCGACGGGAAGATCACCGCGGTGCGGGTGAACCTCCTGGCCGACATGGGGGCCTACCTGCAGCTCGTCACCCCCGGCATCCCGCTGCTCGGCGCCTTCCTCTACCACGGGGTCTACGACGTCCCGGCCTACTCGTTCTCCTGCACCTCGGTCTTCACGACGATGACCCCGACCGACGCCTACCGCGGCGCCGGCCGGCCGGAGGCGACGTACGCCATCGAACGCTCGATCGACGCCCTGGCCCGTAAGGTGGGCGTCGACTCGCAAGAGATCCGCCGCCGGAACTTCATCCCGCCCGAGGCGTTCCCCTACAACTCCGCTCCGGGCCTCGTCTTCGACAGCGCCAACTACGTGCCCGCCCTCGACAAGGCCCTCGACCTAGTCGGCTACGACGCCCTCCGCAAAGAGCAGCAGGCCCGCCGGGAACAGGGCTCCACGAGGCACCTCGGCATCGGGCTGTCGTGCTACACGGAGATGTGCGGCCTGGCCCCGAGCCGGGTCCTCGCCGCGCTCAATTACGGGGCGGGGGGTTGGGAGGCGGCCAGCGTGCAGCTGCTGCCCACCGGCAAGGTCTCGGTGGTGACCGGGACGACGCCCCACGGGCAGAGCCACGAGACGTGCTGGTCGCAGATCGTGGCCGACCGGATGGGGATCCCCGTCGACGACGTCGAGGTGCTCCACTCGGACACGGCCATCTCGCCGCTCGGCATGGACACCTACGGCTCGCGGTCGCTGGCGGTGGGCGGGACGGCGGTGGCCCTGGCCGCCGACAAGGTGCTGGCCAAGGCGCGGACGATCGCCGCTCATCAGCTCGAGGTCTCCGAGGACGACCTCGAGTTCACCAGCGGGGCGTTCACGGTGAAGGGCTCGCCCGAGAAGAGCCTGCCCATCCAGGCCATCGCCTTCGCCTCGTTCACCGGCCACAACCTGCCGGACGGGATGGAGCCCAACCTGCGGGCTGAGTCCAGCTTCGACCCGCCGAACTTCACCTTTCCCTTCGGCACCCACATCTGCGTGGTGGAGGTCGACGAGGAGACCGGGTCGGTCAGCCTGCTCAAGTACGTGGCCGTGGACGACTGCGGCAACCAGGTGAACCCCATGGTGGTCGAGGGCCAGGTCCACGGCGGCATCGTCCAGGGCGTCGCCCAGGCGCTGTTCGAAGAGGCGTCTTACGACGCCGACGGCAACCTGCTCACGTCGACGCTGACCGACTACCTCGTGCCCTCCGCCGCCGAGATGCCGAGCTTCACGCTCGACAGCACCGTCACGCCGAGCCCGACCAACCCCCTCGGGGTCAAGGGCATCGGGGAAGCGGGCACGATCGCCTCCACGCCGGCGGTCATCAACGCCATCGTCGACGCCCTGGGTCCGCTCGGGGTGACCGACGTCGTCATGCCCGCCTCGCCGCAGAGGGTGTGGCAGGCCATCCAGAGTGCAAGGGCCATCCAGACTGCAAGGGGGACCAACTCATGATTCCCGCCGCGTTCGACTACGTGCGGGCCGGTTCGGCCGACGAGGCGCTGTCGCTCCTCCAGAGCCACGGCGACGACGCCAAGCTGCTGGCCGGCGGCCACTCGCTCATCCCGCTCATGAAGCTGCGCCTGGCCTCACCGGCGGTGCTGGTCGACATCGCCCGGGTCACGGACCTGTCCTACATCCGGGATGGGAGTGACCACGTGGCCATCGGCGCCCTCACCCGCCACCACGACGTCGAACACAGCGACCTGCTCAAGACCGAAGTCCCGATCCTGGCCCACGTCGCGGGGCTCGTCGGCGACCCGCAGGTCCGCCACCGCGGCACCATCGGCGGGTCCCTGGCCCACGGCGACCCGGCCTCCGACCTGCCCGCGGCCGTGCTCGCCCTCGGCGGGACGCTGGTGGTTCGCGGCGCCGGCGGGGAGCGGCAGATAGCGGCCCGCGACTTCTTCACCGGTTTCCTGGAGACAGCGTTGCGCCCGGACGAGCTCCTGACCGAGATCCGGGTCCCGAAGGTGGCCGGCGCCGGCTGGTCGTACCAGAAGTTCAACCGCCGGGCGCTCGATTGGGCCATCGTCGGCGTCGCGGCCGTGCGCGGTGCCAACGGGTCGGGGGGTACGACCGGCGTCGCCCTGGTCAACATGGGGTCGACGCCGCTGCGGGCGAGCGGTGTCGAGCAAGCCCTGGCCCAGGGGGCGTCGGCCGCCGATGCGGCGCAGGCCGCGCCCGAGGGCACCGAGCCCCCGTCCGACCTGAACGCCAGTCCCGAGTACCGCCGGCACCTGGCCCGGGTGCTGGTCCGCCGGGCGCTCGAGGCGAGCGCCGAATCCGAGCGGCAGCGGAGCTGACGAGGATGAGGTGCGAGGAGGCCGGAGCCTGACTAGGGTCGATCCGAAGAACGTCGAGGAGGTCCGCGAGGCACTCGCCCGCCACGATTACCTGGCGGACGAGGGCCTCGCGACGGCCATCTTCCTGGCCCTGCGGTTGCGCCGGCCGCTGCTCCTCGAAGGAGAGGCCGGGGTCGGGAAGACGGAGGTGGCCAAGGTTCTGTCCCGGTGGACCGGGGGCGAGCTGATCCGGCTGCAGTGCTACGAGGGGATCGATGCCGCCCAGGCCGTCTACGAGTGGGACTACTCCCGCCAGCTGCTGCACCTGCGGGCGCTGGAGGCGAGCCACGCCGACGCCGTGAAGGCCGAGGACGAGCTGTACTCGGAGAAGTTCCTGGTGCGCCGGCCCCTGCTGCGGGCCATCGCCCACGACAGCGCCGTGCCCCCCGTGCTGTTGGTCGACGAGGTCGACCGGGCCGACGACGAGTTCGAGGCGTTCCTGCTCGAGATCCTGTCCGACTATTCGGTGACGGTTCCCGAGTTGGCGACGTTCCGGGCCGACGAGCCGCCGGTGGTCATCGTGACGTCCAACCGCACCCGTGACCTGCACGACGCCCTCAAGCGGCGCTGCCTGTACCACTGGATCGGGCATCCCGACTTCGAGCGGGAACTGGCCATCCTCCGGCTCCGGGCGCCGGACGTGCCCGACACGTTGGCCCGCCAGGTGGCGGCGGCCACCGAGGAGCTGCGGGGCATGGAACTCTACAAGCCCCCGGGCGTGGCCGAGACGATCGACTGGGCGTTGTCGCTGGCCGCCCTCGGCCGCTCGAAGCTCGACGCGGCGTCCGTCGAGGTGACGTTGGGAAGCGTGCTCAAGTACCGGGAAGACCAGGATCGGGTGCGGGCCCTCGGCGTCGCCGACATGGTGCGCACGGCGATTCTCCGCGGTGCCTGACCCGGCAGAGCCTCGTGGCTCGGCGGAGCGCATGGCGCTCGCCTTCGCCCGGGTGCTCCGGGGCATGGGTCTCGACGTGCCCGTCGGGGCGGCCGTGACCTTCGCCGAGGCACTCGGCGCCGTCGGGATCGGGCGCCGCCTGTCGGTCTACTGGGCCGGCCGGGCCACGCTCGTCCGTCGCCCCGAGGACATCGTCGCCTACGACCGGGCCTTCGACGCCTACTGGCGGGGCCGGGTGCCGTTCGCCGAGATCCCGTTCCGGGGGACCGACATCACGATCGCGCTGGACACCGGCGAGGAGCCGGGGGCCGAGGGTGACGGGGACATGACCGAGCCGCCCGGTCCGACCCTTGTCGTGCGCTGGAGCCCGACGGAGGTGCTGCGCCACAAGGACTTTGCCGCCTACACCCACGCCGAATTCGAGGAGGCCCGGCGGCTCATGGCGGACCTCCGCCTCCACGGGGCACTGCGGCGCTCGCGCCGGTGGCGCCCGTCGCCCCG
>CAZCVW010000028.1:0-16647 GCA_964502185.1 uncultured Burkholderiales bacterium | reverse complement strand
GCCGCGGTGACGCGCACGCGGCCCGCGCCCGGCGCACCAGCCCCGGCTGGGAGGAGACCAAGCGCCGGGTCCGGGAGCTCGTGCTGGCCGACGTCGGCCCGCGCCTGACCGGGCCCAAGCGCCAGGGCGAAGCCCTCGAGAAGGAGGTCAAGGCCTCCCTTGACCGCGTCCTCCTGCGGGAGGACGTCCGCATCTCCCCCGTCGAGCGCCGCAAGTTCGTGGCCGAGGTCCTGAGCGACACGCTCGGCTATGGCCCGCTCGACGACCTGCTGGCCGACGGCTCCGTCACCGAGATCATGTGCAACGCCTTCGACCAGATCTGGGTCGAGCGCAAGGGCGTCATCGAACCCACCGACGTCGCCTTCGCCGACGACTCCCAGTACCGCCAGGTGATCGACAAGATCGTCTCCGGTGTCGGGCGCCGCATCGACGAGTCCAGCCCCATGGTGGACGCCCGCCTGCCCGACGGCTCCCGGGTCAACGCCGTGGTGCCGCCGCTGGCCCTCAACGGCCCGGTCCTCACCATCCGGAAGTTCGCCGAGGACCCCTACACGGCCGCCGACCTCATCGCTTTCGGCTCGATGTCCATGGACCTGGCCCTGTTCCTCGAGGCCTGCGTCCGGGGCAAGCTGAACCTGCTCGTCTCCGGCGGTACCGGCACGGGGAAGACGACGACGCTCAACGTGCTCTCGTCCTTCATCCCCCACCGCGAGCGGATCGTCACCATCGAGGACGCCGCCGAACTCCAGCTCCAGCAGCCCCACGTGGTGCGCCTGGAGTCCCGCCCGTCGAACTCCGAGGGCCGGGGCGAGGTCCGCATCCGCGACCTGGTCCGCAACGCCCTGCGAATGCGGCCCGACCGCATCGTCGTCGGCGAGGTCCGGGGCGGCGAAGCCCTCGACATGCTGCAGGCCATGAACACGGGCCACGCCGGCTCGATCACGACGGTGCACGCCAACACGCCCCGGGACGCCATCGCCCGGCTCGAGACCATGGTGCTGATGGCGGGCTTCGAACTGCCCATCCGGGCCATCCGCGAGCAGATCGCCTCCGCCATCAACGTGATCGTCCAGCTCGAACGGGCCGCGGACGGGACCCGGCGGGTTACCTCGGTGGAAGAGGTCCAGGGCCTCGAGGGCGACGTGATCCTCCTCCAACAGGTCTTCCGGCACGTCCCCCGCAAGGACGCCGACGGGCGCCCCGTGGGCGTGGTCGAGGCGGTCGGGCTCCGGCCGAAGTTCCTCGACAAGCTGCAGGACACCGGCATCGACCTGCCCGCCGCCCTGTTCCAGGCCCCCCGGCTCCGCCAGGCGCAGCCGAGGACGCGGGAAGTGCCCTCCATGCACGAGCTGGTCGCCCGCAGCGCCCCCGGGCGGCGGGCGTGACCCCCCTGATCGCGGCCCTGGCCGTCGGGCTCGGGCTCGCCCTGGCCGTCGTCGCCTTCCTGCAGCGCACCAAGGAGCGGGAGGAAGACCTGGCCCGCATCCTGGAACTGCCCTTCGGCGAGCGCGACGTCCCCGTGGAGCTCGTGACCGAGTCCCGCGCCGCCATCCTCGAGCGGGGCGTGAGCATCGCCCAGCACGGGCTCGAGCAGTTCAACCTCATCGCCCGCGTCTCCGCCGGGCTCGAACGGGCCCGGATCCCGTTGCGCCCGGGCGAGTTCGTCCTCGCCGCGGCCGGCGGCGGCGTCGGCATCGGCCTCCTGACCTGGTTCCTCACCGGTCAGCTGCTGCTGGCCGCCATGGCCGGGATCGCCGCCCCCTACGGCGCCTGGACGATCGTCAAGATCAAGGTCACGCGCCGGCGGAAGGCGTTCGAGGCGCAACTGCCCGAGGCTCTCGCCATCCTCGCCTCCTCGCTGCAGGCCGGCCACACCGCGCTGCGCTCCGTGCAGTCGATGGTGGAGGAAAGCGAAGCCCCGCTGTCCGAGGAGTTCGAGCGGGTGGTGGCCGAGACGTCGCTGGGCGATCCTCTGGTCGACGCCCTCGAGCGCATGGCCGACCGCCTCGAGGTTCCCGACCTCAAGTGGGTGGTCCAGGCCATCCGGATCCAGCAGACGGTGGGCGGCAAGCTCGCCGACCTGCTCTTCACCCTGGCCGAGTTCATGCGGGCTCGCGAGGAGATCCGTCGGGAGGTCCGGGTGCTCACCGCCGAAGGCCGGCTGTCGGCCTACGTACTCGGCGGACTGCCGCTCTTCGTCTTCGGCGCCGTCAAGACCATGAACCCTGGCTACCTCGATCCCATGTTGAGGGCGCCGGGCGTCTTCGTCCTGGTGGGCGCGGGCCTGTCCGTGTTCGTGGGTATGGCGATGATCATGAAGATGGTGAGGATCGACATCTGATGGAAGCTCTCCTGATCTTCACCGGGCTCTTCGTCGCTCTCTGCGGGCTGGCCCTGGCCGTCAACAGCTTCCGCCCCGTGGCGTTCGACGCCGGCGCGGTCCTGGCCGACCTCGAAGGCGACGGACCGCTCCTCGACCAGTTCTCCACCCGGCTGCGCGAGCCGCTGATGAACCGGCTCGTCCGGCCGTTAGGCAGCCAGCTGGCCGAACGGGTCGGTGGGCTCCTGCCCAGCCGCAGGATCGACCAGATCCGCCACAAGCTCCTCGTCGCCGGGCTGTTGCCGACCATCGGGCCCGAGGAGTTTGTCGTCCTCCAGGCCGTCGGCGCCGGCGGCGGCGTGCTGGGTGGTCTGCTGCTGGCCCGGTTCCTCGGCGAACAGGGTCTGGGCACGCTGCGTTTCGTCGTGATCCTGGCCGCCGTCGGCGTCTTTCTGCCGGTGGCGTGGCTCAATCGCAAGCGGGATGAGCGGCAGGCCTCGATCCGCAAGGACCTGCCCGACGTGCTCGACCTGCTGGCCATCTCGGTGGAGGCGGGGGTCGGCCTCGAAGGCGCGATCGACGTGGTCACCCGCCACTTCGATACCCCGCTCTCCCAGGAGTTCGGCCGTACGCTGCAGGAGATGGAGCTCGGCCTCCCCCGCCGGGACGCGCTCCAGAACCTGAAGCGGCGCACCGAGGTCCCCGAGCTATCGAACTTCGTCCTGATCCTGGTTCAAGCCGACGCCCTGGGCATGCCCATCGGGCGGGTCCTGCGCACCCAGGCGGTGGAGATGCGGTCGAAGCGCCGCCAGTGGGCCCGGGAGAAGGCGGGCAAGCTGCCCATCAAGATCATGATGCCGCTCGTCCTGTTCATTCTCCCCGCCCTCTTCGTCGTCGTTCTCGGGCCCGCCGGCATGTCCATCTCCAAGAGCCTCTGACGCAGGCCTCCTCCATTCCTGGGCCGGCGATCGCCGCTGCGGGCGCGCCGTTCCCCTTCCTGGTCCTGGCCCTGCGGTGGGCCACGGTCGCCACCGGCGCCGTGTTCATTGCCTCGGACGACTACCGGAGTGCCGGTGTCATCGTGGCCGCCGTGGTGCTGACCGCCTACAGCATCGGCCGGACGCTCCGGCCGCTGCCGACGCCCGGTCACGTCGAGGTCTCCACGCCGGCCCTGGCTTCC
Source organism: uncultured Burkholderiales bacterium (assembly GCA_964502185.1). Lineage (GTDB taxonomy): Bacteria > Actinomycetota > Acidimicrobiia > IMCC26256 > BP-133 > CAZCVW01. The sequence continues at coordinate 13,147 of CAZCVW010000028.1, read as the reverse complement.
GACATCGCCGTGGCGCTGTGGTGCGTCGCCGTCAGCGGCGGATGGGACAGCCCTTTCGTCTTCGCCCTGTTGCCCGGTGTCCTGCTGGCCGGCTTCGCCCGCGGCTACGCCGGGGGACTGGTGACCGTCGGGATCATCGTGGCCAGCCTCGGCCTGGCCGCGACCGTGTCCGAGTCGGCTCAGGCCTCGCCCCGGGTCGCCTCGCAGGCGGCCCTGGTGTGCACGGCCACGGCCGCCGTGGCGGGCTACTCGCGGCGCCTCCTCCTGGAGGCGGAGGCGAGCCAGGCCGCCTTCTCCGATCGGGTCACCAGCCTGACCGAGGCCAACGCCCTCCTGGCCCAGCTGACGAAGGTGGCGCAGACGCTGCCGTCCTCCCTGGATCTGGGCAACACCCTGGCCGCGGCCATGGCCCACCTGCGGCAGCTGTTCGACTTCACCAGCTCGGCTGTCATGGTCTTCGACCCGGCCACCGCCACGTGGCGGACGGAGGCGGCGGCGGGCCATCAGGCGCCCCCCTCCCTTCCCAGCGAAGCCCTCCCGGCGCCCCTCCGGACCGCCGCCCGGGAATCGGCGGTCCTGGCCGACCCCGCCCTCGACGGCCCGTCAGCCCTCTTTCCCGGGTCGCGCAGCGGCCTCTACGGCCCGCTGGTGGCCCGGGGCCGCCTCGTCGCCCTGGTGGCCATCGAGCACGACGAGCCCGGGCGGTTCGGGACTCGGGAGGCCGAGCTGCTGGCCGGCCTCGCCGAGCCGCTGGCGCTGGCCATCGACAACGGGCTGTGGTTCGACCGGCTACGCGTGCTGGGCGCGGACGGCGAGCGGGAGCGGCTGGCCCGCAACCTTCACGACCGGATCGGCCAGGGCCTCGCCTACGTGGGGCTGGAGCTCGACCGCTTGGCCCGCCATCCGGAGCCGGGCCCTCAGCTCGCCGGCCTGAGGCAGGACGTCTCCGGCCTCCTCGGCGAGGTGCGGGAGACGTTGCGCCAGCTCCGATCCCGGGTGACGGAGGAGACGGGGCTCGCCGCCCTGGCCGAGGCCTACCTCTCGCGCTTCTCCGAACGGACCGGTATCGACGCCCGCTTCGTCGCCGACGTCCACGCCGAGCGCCTGCCCCCACCAGTCGAGCAGGAGCTGTGGCGCATCCTGCAGGAGGCACTGGCCAACGTCGAACGCCATTCGGGGGCCAAGTCGGTCACCGTCTACTGGGGTGCGTCCGGCGAGAGCGGCCGCCTCGAGATCATCGACGACGGCATTGGCTTCGACCAGGCCGGGATCGACCCCGCCCTCACCACCGGGATCATGGCCATGCGGGAACGGGCCAATGCGGTCGGGGCCCGCCTCGTCATCCAGTCCAACCCCGGCCGCGGCACCCGCGTCGTGGCCAGCGTGGAGGTTCCGACGTGAGCGAGCGCCGAAACTCTGCCGGGCCGCAAGGTTCCCGGCAGACCGGCCCGGCGAGGAGTTGAGGTGCGAGAAACGCTGCTCCTGGTCGACGACCACCAGCTCCTCCGCCAGGGACTGCGGAGAGCCGTGGAGGAAGCCGGCTTTGACGTCGTCGCCGAAGCGGGCGACGGCCAGGAGGCGGTCCGGCTGGCCGGGGAGTTACGGCCCGACCTGGTGCTCATGGACGTGAGCATGCCCGTGCTCGACGGAATCGAGGCCACCCGCCAGATCCGAGGCGCGTCGCCGCAGAGCCGGGTCGTCATCCTCACCATGCACGGGGAAGAGGAGGTCGTGCACCGTGCCCTGCGGGCCGGCGCGGTGGGTTACCTGGTCAAGGACTGCAGCATGGATCAGGTGGCCGAGACGCTCCGGTCGGCCGCCGCCGGCGACATCGACCTCTCGGCCGGATTGGCGCAGACGATGTTGGTGGAAGCGGCGCCTGTGCTCAGCTCCCGGGAAGCCGAGGTGCTCCAGCTCTTCGCCGACGGGCTCTCGACGACGGACGTCGGCAAACGGCTCTACATCAGCGCCAAGACCGTCAAGAACCATCTCGCCTCGATCTACGAGAAGCTCGACGCCCACGACCGCACGCAGGCGGTGCTGACCGCAGTGCGCATGGGCATCATCCGGCTGACTTGATTGGCTGACTTGAGGTTCTCTTGAGAATGGGCCGATCGGCCTATCCAGCTCCCGTTCCGGTCTTCCGATAACTGAATCAGAACGGCGCAACAAGCGCCCGGATAGGCCGAAGAAGAGGCGCCACGGGCGCTCAAGGGAGGTAGTCAACAATGGACCTTTTCGTTCTCAAGACCTGGCTGCAGGCGAAGTTTGCTTCGGACGAGCGTGGTGCCAGCATGGTGGAGTATGGCCTGCTCCTGGCTCTGGTCGCTGTCATCGCGATCGGCGCCCTGACCGTCCTGGGCGGCAAGGTGAAGTCGAACTTCAGCAACGTCGGCACGAACCTCTAAGTCTTCCTCTCTGATGAGCCGGCGTCACCGCTTACCGGTGACGCCGGCTCTTCGCATTCCAACCCGACGATCGCGAGCTTGAAGGGATCAGCATGCCTCGGCTCTCTCTCAGCAGTTGGCTGAAGACCCGCCTCGCCGATGAGCGCGGTGCGAACCTGGTCGAGTACGGCCTACTCCTCGCGCTTGTGGTTCTGGTCGCTATCGGTGCGATCACCCTCCTGGGCCAGGGCCGGTGGGCCAACTTCTCCGCAGTTGCTGAACCTTTCAATTGAGTTCCGACAGTTCAGCGACCGCCGCATCCCGCTCCACACAAGTAACTGAATCAGAACGGCGCAACAAGCGCCCGGATAGGCCGAATAAGAGGCGCCACCGGCGCTCAAAGGAGGTAGTCAACAATGGACCTTTTCGTTCTCAAGACCTGGCTGCAGGCGAAGTTTGCTTCGGACGAGCGTGGTGCCAGCATGGTGGAGTATGGCCTGCTCCTGGCTCTGGTCGCCGTCATCGCGATCGGCGCCCTGACCGTCCTGGGCGGCAAGGTGAAAGACAACTTCAGCAACGTCGGCACCAACCTCTAAGTCTTCCTCTCTGATGAGCCGGCGTCACCGCTCCCCGGTGGCGCCGGCTCTTCGCATTCCATGGCTGAACGATCAGCGGCGCTCGTACACGACGGCCAACCGGTCACGGTGTACCCGCCGCCAGCCCTCCTGCTGTTCCATCAGTTCAGCCACCGCCGTATCCCGCTTCCAGACCACGACATCGATCTGGTAGCGATCCAGCACTTTTTCCCAACCCGGCTTCCCCTCGGCGAAGCGTATGTACTCCTTGGTCAGCCTCGTCGGGTACATGTCATAGCGATCATCGAGAAAGACCTTCTGTCGGGGCCAGTAGCGCAAGATCACCCAGCCGGCCCAGGCATCGGTGGTGAGCAGACGCTCCCCGAGCCGACCCTGCGACTCCAGGGCCCGTACGGCGGCCACGGGATAACCCCGCAGCTGGTAGTCGGGCTCGGCCGCCGCGTTGGCGGTGGCGAGAAGGCCCAGGATCAAGAGCGCCGCAGCCAGGGGCCGCCCCAAGGCGCCGCCCGGCTCGGGCCGATCCTGCGGCGCCGCTATCGCCCTCGCCGCCACCGGCAGGCCCACCAAGGGCGCCAGGGCAATGTTCCGCTGGGCCCACAAAGCCAGGAGCATGAACGGTAGCGACACGACGAGGTCGCGGCGGGACGGTCTTGTCCGACCCAAGACAAGGCAAGACACAAACACAGCCAGCCACACTGCGTAGGTCATACCCTGCGGCCCGCGAAAATCGGGGGACATCCATTCCGACACGTGGCGCAGGATCTCTCCCCGGCTCACGAGGTCAAAGGGAAACAGCAAGAGGGCAGGCCCGTACGGGTTCACAAGGCAAACCGCCAGCGCCACCGCCCCACCGCGGGCCACGTCCCACTCCCGTCCGCGCCAAGGTACGAACCCGTCCAGCCACCGCCCGGCCAGATGGAACCCGAGGTAGACGAAACCCAGCGCGAACGTCCCGTGGATGTTGGCCCACAGCCACAACAGGACAGGCAGGGCAAGGAGCGCGTGGCGCCCGAGGCGGGAAGCCGGAAGCTCGATGATCCAGAGAAGGCCGACAAACGCCAGGATCCCAAGAAAGAGCGGGCGCTCGTTCCACAGCGTGAAGGAGGCCGCCACGGCGCTGAGCGTGAGGCCGGCCGCGAAGAGGCGGTCGCGAGCCAGACGGAGGGCCAGGCGGTAGGCGAGAGCTCCCAGCAACGCCCCGGTAACAGCGCCCAGGAAGCGCATCCCGAGGGCTCCTAGGGTCCGATCGAGCACTGCGTAGAGAGCCTCGGCCAGCCATGACTGCGCCACCCACCGCTGCCCGGGCACCGTGAACGAGTAGATGTCGCCCCTGGGGACCGCCCCGTGGTCGAGGATCCAGTGTCCGGTCTGCAGGTGCCAGAAGAAGGAGTTGTCCGAGAGACCACGCCCGAAGCCGCTGAACCAACCGCCCAAGGCAAAGACGACCGTAAACAGGGTGGCCATCGTGGGCCCGGCCGGCCTACGGCCCGGCGCGTGAGCCTGGTCGCCCGCGGAAGTGGCCATGGGCTCGGCAATCTATCGGCGGACGCGCCGGGGCGCGTGGCCGCACCCGCTACAGCGTCCGGGAGATCTGCATGCCGGCGGGACCGAGGATGACCACGAAGATCGACGGGAAAATGCAGAAGACGAGAGGGATCATCATCTTGACGGGGGCTTTCTGGGCGGTTTCCTGGGCCCGTTGCCGCCGCCGGATCCGCATGTCGTCGGCCTGGGCCCGCAGCATCCGGCCGATCGACACGCCGAAAGTGTCGGCCTGCAGCATGGCCAGGATGAACGATCGGAGCTCAGGCACGTCCGTCCGTTCGTCAATGGCCCGCAACGCCTCGGCCCGGGTCGAACCCACCCTGGTCTCCTGCAGCATTCGGCGAAACTCTTCAGCCAAAGGGCCGGGGACCGCGTCGATCGTCCGATCGAGCGCCTGCTCGAAGCCCAGGCCGGCCTCCACGGAGATCACGAGCAGATCGAGTACGTCCGGCAGGCGGGTAGCGATCAGGTGCTGGCGCTCCTCGATCCGGCGATTCAGGTAGGCCTCCGGGCCGTAGAAGCAGATGCCCCACAGCAGCAGCGCGCAAACCGTCCCCTTGAATCCACCCAGACCCATGAACCCGAAGACGAACCACATCCAGAGCACGATGGAGACAACGCCGAAACCCTTCAGGGCCAGGAAACGGTCGACGTCGAGCCCCGGCGGGCTGCCGGCCAGGACGAGACGGCGCCGCGTCCGGGCCGCGTAGCCGGCGGGAGTGAACCGCGTCGAGAGCCCGTTCATCGCCGCCGCCGCCGGGATCAACACCCGTTCGCGCAGCGACCGGAGCATCTCCCGCTCCCGCATGTTGGCCGCGAGCTGGTAGTCGTCCAGGCTGCGGAGGGCCAGGCGTACGTCGCGCCGTTCCTCCGCGCCCAGGAGCACGGCCGCCACGCCGACGGCCACCGAGGCGAACGCACAAAGCATGATCAGAGCAGCCATCAGACCTCGATCCGAACGATCTTCATGAGCCAGGCCACGCCGGCCATGGCGAGGAGAACCGACCCGGCCACCATCCCCCAGCCGATTGCAGAGCTGAAGAGCTCACCGATGTAGTCCGGGGAGGCGACGAACATGTAGCCCCCGAGGCCGACCGGGAGGAAGCCCATGACCCACGCCGACAGGCGACCCTCGGCCGTGAGCGCCCGGATCTCACCTTTCATCCGGCCCCGCTGGACCATGGTGTCGGAGACCGTCTGCAGCAGCTCGGCCAGGTTGCCACCGACTTCCCGCTGGATGCGGATGGCCAACACCGCCCATTCGAAGTCGCGGCTTTGCATTCGGGTGGCCACATCGGACAGAGCGACGTCGAGGGGCCGGCCCAGACGGGCTTCGGCGATCACCCGCCGCAGCTCCCGCGCCATCGGCTCGGACGTCTCCTGGGCCACCGCTTCGACGCCCTGCAGGAACGCGTACCCCGCCCGGAGCGAGCCGGACAGCATGTTGAGGGTTTCCGGCAACTGGGCCTCGAAGGCCTTGAGCCGGCCCGACCGCCTCCGCTTCACGAGCAACGGCGGCAGACCGACGATGGCCATCAGGCCGATCATTCCGGCCGGGATGCTGGGGGCCCCGATCAGGACCAGGAGCCCGAGGATCACGACGCCGGCCAGGTAGAAGAACAGGGCTTCCGCCGGACGCAGGGGAAGGTTGGCCTGCTCGAGCATGGCTTCCACCCGGTCGAGCAGGCCGCTCCGGCCCGCCATCTTCCCGGTGATGGCCACCGCCCGGCGCACGATCTTGGACTCCACCCGCACCGGGGCGTTGGCCACTCCGTCGCCCACCCGGTAATCGCCGAGCCGTCCCTCCAGCGACGGCTCCCGCTCGGCCAACGCGCTGCCGGCGATGTAGGCGAGCAGCCCGACGGTTCCCGCCGCCAGGGCGACCAGGACAATGGCGGTCAACGGACGCCCGCCATCCGGCGCGCCATCGGCTCCGCCGCGAACATCTCGGCGCCGACCCGGATGCCGTAGTCGGCCAGTTTCTCGGCGAATTTCGGGCGGATGCCCGTGGACTTGAGGTGGCCCCGGAACCGGCCGTCGGGGTCGACGCCCATACCGAAGTCGAACAGGTAGACGTCCTGCAGGACGATCACGTCCCCTTCCATCCCCTGCACTTCGCTCACGTGCGTCACCCGCCGGGTGCCGTCCCGCATCCGGGTCAGCTGGACGACGAGATCGATGGCGGAGGCCATCTGCTCCCGGATGGCCCGCACGGGAAGGTCCATGCCGGCCATGAGGACCATGGTCTCGATACGGGACATGGTGTCTCGGGGGGCGTTGGCGTGGATGGTGGTGAGCGACCCGTCGTGGCCGGTGTTCATGGCTTGGAGCATGTCCAGGGCTTCGCCGCCGCGGCACTCCCCCACCACGATCCGGTCCGGCCGCATCCGCAGCGCGTTCTTCACGAGTTCCCGGATGCGGATCTCGCCCTTGCCCTCGATGTTGGGCGGGCGGGCCTCCAGGGGCAGGACATGGTCCTGGCGGAGCTGAAGTTCCTTGGCGTCCTCGATGGTCACGATCCGCTCATCAGCGGGAATGAAGGAAGACAGCACGTTGAGCATGGTCGTCTTCCCCGTGCCGGTGCCCCCGCTGACGATGATGTTGAGGCGGCCTTTGACGCAGGCGTCGAGGAACTGCGCCACCTGGGGCGAGAAGGACCCGAAGCCGACGAGGTCCTCCACCGTGTAGGGGTCCTTGGAGAACTTCCGGATCGTGAGGAAAGGGCCGCCGATGGCGAGGGGCGAGACGATGGCGTTCACGCGGGAGCCGTCGGGGAGGCGGGCGTCCACCATCGGCGTCGCCTCGTCGACCCGGCGGCCGACCTGGGCCACGATCTTCTCGATGATCCGGCGCAGGTGCGTCTCGTCCAGGAACGAGGCGCTGGAGAGCGTCAGCTTCCCCTTCTGCTCGACGTAGACCCGGTCGGGTCCGTTCACCATGATTTCGGTGATGTCCTCGTCCTTGAGCAGCTTGTCGATCGGGCCGTAGCCGAGGACGTCGTCGGCCACGTCCTGCGTGAGCTGGGTCCGGTCAACCGCCGAGAGCGGCACCTTCTCCCGTCCGAGGAGCACGCTCAGGTGCTCGTGGACCTGCCGGCGCAGCTCGTCCTCGCCGATCCTCCGATCGTAGAGCATCGGGCCAAGCTCCTCGATGAGCAGATGGTGCACCTTCTGGCGCAGCTCATCCAGCACGGGATCGCGCCCACTGCGGCTGGGGCCGTCCGTCTGTACGTCATGGAGGCGCCGGTAGAGGGACATCCACTACTCCCTTCTCGCTCGAACAGTCTGGGTTTGAAAGAACAGCCGGGGTTAAAAGAGACCGAAGCGCCCGCGTGCCTTGGTCGCCGGCGCTTCCGCCGCCGCCCCAAGCCACCGGTCGGCCAGTGCCTCGAAAGCTCGGGCGACACCCGAGCGCGGCGCGTCCAGCACCACCGGTGTCCCCTTGTTGACGCTTTGGGGCACGACGACGTCGCTCGGCACGAGGCAGTCGGCCTTCAGCCCCAGAGTGCGTTCCACCTCGGCCACGTCGAGCTTCACGTCAGAGCCGGCCCGGTTGAGCACCAGCCTCAGCTTGTCCTCCGGCACGGAGAGCAGGCGCAGGGTCTGAAGGGCGAGGCGGACGTTCTTGATGCATGGGATCTCCATGCTGGCCACCAGCACGATGTCGTCCGCATGTTCGACCAGGGTGAGCACCACGTCGTTCAGGGCGGCCGGCGTGTCGACCACCACGTAGCCACAGAAAGACTGCAGAACGTCGACGATGCGGGCCATGTCGGCGCCGGTCACGCGCTCGGCGAACGACGGTTCGGTCGGGGCGGGAAGCACAAACAGGCCGCTCGGCTCGTGCCGGACCAGCAGGCTCTGGAGGAACTGGGCGTCGAGGCGGTCGCTGGCGGACACGGCATCCATCACGGTGTGGGTCACCATCAACCGGAGGAGCACGGCCACGTCACCGAACTGCAGGTCGGCGTCCACCAGGGCCACCGGCCGGTCTGAGCGCTTGGCCAGCGCCACCGCCAGATTGGTGGCCGTCACGCTCTTGCCGGCACCACCCTTGGGGGAGAGGACCGTCAGCACCCGGCCCCGTTCCCATTCACCGGCGATGGCCGCCGGCCCGCCGGACGCCGAGCCGAGCATGCGCCCGACGCGTTCCGCCGATTCAATCAGCAGATGGGGCTCCGTCGGCGAGTCCAGGACGTCCCGCACGCCCACCCGCAGGGCCTGCTGCATCAGGGCGGTGGACAGTTCGGCGGCGACGAGGATGCCACCGAGTTCCGCCCGGCCCCGGATCAGCCGCTCGATCTCGGCGAAGCCGGCGGGGTCGGCGAGGCTCGGGCCGAAGACGACGACGGCCGGCCGGCCGGCGCGGAGCCCATGCTGGGCGTCGCTCACATCGGCGTAGGTGGTGGCGCTGGCATCGCCCAACTGGAGCGCCAGGCGGGCCCGGAGCTTCGGGTCGGGGTCGACCACGGCGAGGTCGTGAGCCGGCCGAGGTTCGCTGATAAGGGCGAAGGCCTCGTCCTGGCTCAGGTCACGAGAAGAGGTTGCCACGGTTCACCGGTGCGATCGGAGCGGGCGTGAAGTCCGGCGGGACCAGGGTCAGGTGGACCGTGCCTGAGAGGCTGGCGTGGACGACCCGCTCGGCATCGAACCCGGGCACCGCAAAGGTGATCAGGCCCGAGTCCACCGTCTGCGCCTTTCCGGCCTCGCCGTCGAGCTGCACCGGATTCTCACCGGGCTGCAGCGCGGTCGAGTTGCCGACGGCCAGCACTTCAATGCCCTGCAACACGAACTGGGTGGCCGACTCGGGCCCGTCCCCGCTGGTGAACATGATGTTCACGCGGTCCCCCGGGACCACCAGCCGGGCCACGCCCTGGACGTCGCTGACCGAGAGGGTCACCGCCTGGAGGCCGGTGTCGATCCGCTGGGCGAAGGATTCGTTGGCCAGCCGGGGCTCCACGAAGGTGCCCTGGACGACCGGCAGGCCGGCCGCGATCGGGGCGATGGCCACCTTGCCCCGGAGGGCGGAGGAGTCGACCAGGGCACTCACCGGGCGGAACTTCTTCGGGATCCGCTCCTTGCTGATGTAGCCCTCGTCGAGCGCCCGTTCTCCGGGAAGGCCCTTGGCGATGTCGCGCTTGACGACGAAGGCATCGACCAGCTCTGCGCCGCCCAACGCCCTCTCGTCGGACGCGGACACGTAGTTGTGGGTGCCCAGCGCGGTAACCCCGGCCAGGGCCACGGCGATGACCAGGATCATCAGTCGGCGACGGCTCACGGTATGGACCCTCTCCTCGTTCGGCTCAGCAGCACTGTCGGCATCCCAGGCCAAGCACCCGTAGCCTCCGCCGTCGTATCGTCTCGTTGCGGGCGGTTCGTCGGATCTCCCATCGGCGGAAATCCACCGCCCTCTACCGCTTGTCACGGAATCGACGGCCGCTACCGGCCATAGGCGGTCCAACACGCTGCAATGACGCGAGCCTTGGCACCCCGGTTAAGGGGAACCGGGACGCGTCCGACACAGGACCTATGAAATCCCGCCGAGCCAAGGGTGAGCGAGGCGCCTCCCTCGTGGAGTTCGCCATCGTCTCACCAGTCCTGATCCTCATCGTTTTCGGGATCATCGAGTACGGGCTTCTCTTCCGGGACTACCTGACGGTGGCCAATACCACCCGTACCGGAGCCCGGGTGGGAAGCGCGGCCGGGAGCATCGCCAGCGCCGACTTCGAGATCCTGCAGAGCCTCAAGCAGGCGGCCGCCGCCCTGCCGGGAGGGGCCGGGGCGATCCAGACCATCTCCATCTTCAAGTCGTCGGCCAGCGGCGGTGAACTGCCGAGCGGTTGCCAGACGGGATCCGTCTCCGGCGCCTGCAACGTCTACACCTCGGCTGATCTGACGCGGCCGATCACCGACTTCGGGTGCGCCGGCAGTGCCCCCGACCGCTTCTGGTGCCCCACGGTTCGATCCGACGTCCAGTCCGCCGGCCTCGACTACGTCGGTGTGTACATCGAGACCGAGCACGACTTCCTGACGAGCATGTTCGGTTCGTCGAAATCGCTGGAGGACACCGTCGTGATGCGCCTCGAGCCGAAGAGGGCATGAGTTCCCGGGTGACCTCCCGACAGGAATCCGGGGCCCGGGGTGTCCCCGAAGGTGACGAGAGCGGGCTCGTACTCGTCTGGTTCGGCCTCCTGCTGCTGGTGCTGATGGGCATGGCGGGGATGGCGGTGGACCTCGGCACCTGGTACGGCCGGGGGCACCAACTCCAGCGGGCCGCGGATGCCGCCGCCCTGGCCGGGGTGGTGTGGATGCCCGACGACTTCGCCGAGGCGGAGGCATCGGCCCTGGCCGCCCTGCGCCGTAACGGCATCGACCCCGACACCGACCCCGACCTCGATGTGACGGTGGCGCCCGACCCCACCTCCCCCTTCCGGCTTCAGGTCCAGGTGACCGACAACCGGATCGCCACGTACTTCTCGAAACCGTTCCTGGACAACGTGGTCGAGTCCCGCCGGTCAACCGGCGAGTACGTCCTGCCCGTGCCGCTCGGCAGTCCCACCAACTTCATCGGGACGGGCACGATGCTGAGCGGGCTGCTGCGGGAGAACCTCAACCTCGCCGTGAACGGGTTCTGCACCGCCAAGGAGGACGGCGACCTCGTCCTCAGCCGGTACGACGGGACCAAGACCGGCAGCCCAGCCAACCGCTGCCCGAACGCGGGGAGCGCACCCACGGGGCCCGGCCCGGCCGGCTACTCGGAGGACAACACGCAGTACAGCAGCGCCGGCTACACGTACTACGTCGAGCTGCCGCCGAGCCGGACGCAATCCGTCACCCTGGCCATCTACGACGCCCCGTACTACACGGCGAGTTCGTCCTCCCCCGACCTGCCGCTGGCGTCGCCGTCCGCCGTCACCACCACGTTCCGCCTCCGACAGGCCGACAACACGCCCCTCGACGACACCGACAACCCGCTCTACACCTGCACTGGGAGCGGCGAGACGAACCCCCGGTCGTTCACCACCGACCAGGGGAGCGTTTTCAATATGACGATCACCGGCAGCACCCGGTGGACCCGGATGTGCACCATCCCCACCAGCGCACCGGCCGGGCGCTGGCTGCTGGAAACATGGACCACCGCGTCCCAGGCCAGCAGCGTCGGGGTCAACGCCTACGGCCTGTTCCTGCAGCGGGGTGTGCTAGCGACGACGTGCGACGCCCGGACCGACAGCACCTGCCCGCGGGTCTACGGCAAGGACCGCCTGTCGGTGTTCGCCCGCCAGGCCGCGAGCACGGGCCAGTTCTACCTGGCCGAGATCGACTCGGTACACGCCGGCAAGCAGATGGTCGTGAGCTTGTGGGACCCGGGTGAGGGCGGCAGCACGATCCAGATCCTCGACCCCAACGGGAACCCAACCCAATTCGACTATTGGACCTCGGAGGGCGACTACACCGGCAGCAACGTCACCCAGCTCGACGTCAGCGGCTCCGGCTCCCAGCCCGGCCCCAACCGGGGGTCCACCTCGAAGATGAACGACCGGTTCGTCACCCTGGCCGTCAACCTGCCCATCAACTACACCGCTCTGTATGGCACCAACGAGTGGTGGCGCATCCGTTACACGTTCTCGAGCGGCACCGTGTCGGACCGCACCACCTGGTCCGTCCAGATCCGGGGTGACCCCGTCCACCTCGTCACCGAGAACTAAGGGCGCGACGGCGCGACAGAGGCCCGGGCGATGGGAATCCCCTCCGCCCGGGCCTCGTCGTTTCGATGGCTCAGACGCCGGTGTCGTCCGCTTCGGCGGAAACCTCGGTGGGCTCGTCGAACGCAACGTCGTCGGGCGCCGCGGACTCGGGCGCCGCGGACTCGGGCGCCGCGGACTCGGGCGCCTCGGACTCAGGCGCCGCGATCGGGGCCGCTTCCCCGTCCCCGGCCTCGACGTCCCCGACGACCTCGCCAGCCTCGCCAGCCTCGCCACCCTCGACGGCGTGCTCCTCGTAGGCCGGCCCGATGTAGTTCCCCGCCTCGTCGTAGGCGTGCTCCCCGTACATGTCCTGGTACTCGGCGGCCACGGTGCCACCCTCGGCCGCCTGCTTGATGGACAGCGAGATCCGCCGGCGCTCAAGGTCGAGATCGATGATCTTGACCCACAGCTCCTCGCCCGGCGAGACGACCTGGTCGGGCAGGTCGACGTGGTGGGCGGCCATCTCCGAGATGTGGACGAGGCCCTCGATCCCTTCGCCCACCTGGACGAAGGAGCCGAACGGGACCAGCTTGGTCACGCGGCCGTAGACGAGCTCGCCGACCTGGTGGCCGCTGGCGAACTGCTGCCACGGGTCCTGCTGGGTGGCCTTGAGCGACAGGGAGATCCGCTCCCGGGACAGGTCGACGTCGAGGACCTGGACGGTGACCTCGTCGCCCACCGCCACCACCGAGGAGGGATGGTCGACGTGCTTCCACGACAGCTCGGAGACGTGCACGAGCCCGTCCATCCCGCCAAGGTCGACGAAGGCGCCGAAGTTCACCACCGACGACACGACGCCCTGGCGGACCTCGCCGGGCTTCAGGTTGGTGAGGAACTCGTCGCGGGCCTCGCGCTGCGTCTCTTCCAGGTGCGCC
>CAZCVW010000027.1:0-17098 GCA_964502185.1 uncultured Burkholderiales bacterium | reverse complement strand
CAGCGCAGTCAGTTCAGAGAGGGCCATCGGGAACCGACCAGCTTAGGAGCGGACGACGGGTTAGGCGTCCGCGTCAGCGGTATGGGGGAGGTTCAGCCGGCAAGGTCCCTGGTTCCCTCGCTGGGCTCGCCGCCGGGCCCGGGGCTGCATAGCCGCGCCGGCGCCCGAGGTGATGCGATCGGTGCGGACCGACCCACGGCCGGGTCACTTCGGGGTGCCTGTTCTGGCGCGTCCCCAACCGAACCACTTATCTCGAGCCGGTCGGGCGGCGTCCTCGATGTAACCGACGAGGGCTTCCGGCTTCGTCGTAGACGTGTTCTCTGGAGCGGTGTCATCGATGTCGTTGACGTAGCTGTCCGACGAGAGAGAACATACGTTCCCCTTACGGCGGAGGCGTCGATGATCGTCCAGCGTGTCGTGATGCCGGTCACCGAGAGCGTGTCGTGGACCCTTCTCGATGACGGCGTGCCGGTTGAGCCCGGTCGGAGTGGAGGACGTCGCCCGGTTCGTGTCGTGGCTGCGGGCGCCGGCGGACAACGTGATCGTGCTCGACACCGGCACCGCCCGGCGTTCGGCGGCGACGGTGAACCGGCACCTTGCAGCGGTGTTCGGCTTCTAAGACCACCACGCCCGGGCCGGCGTGGAGGTGGCGGCAAACCTCGTGGCGTGGCGCCGGGTGGGGCGCGGGTCCTACAAGCCACTGCTGCACCACGTGACCAAGGGCCGTCCCATTCCGACGCGCCCGGTGAAGCGAGGCTAACGAGGTGGTGGCGGTGCTGGCGGCCTGCGAGCGGGCACGGGACCGGTTCCTGCTGAGCCTGCTGGCTGAGACGGGCATGCGGGTGGGCCAGGGCGCTCGGGCTGCGGCCACGCGGACTTCGTGAGCCGAGCCAAGGAGGTCCGGATCGTGCCCCGCGAGCCCCCAGGAAGATCTAGAACTCGGTCATGGCCCGAATCTGCTCCTGGACCGCCCGATACCGGGCCGCTGCGGACGAGCGTCTTGCTGTCGCCGAGGGCCACAGCATCGGAAGGACGCCCATGAGCTTTTGCATGTTGCCGGCGAAGTCAATCCGACCTTCTTTGAACGCCTCGTTCGGATCCAGTTCGCCCGTGTGAATCCCAACGCTGTCCTCACAGGAAAGCGTCAGCGTGAAGTCCGGATCGGGAAGTTCTCCGAGCGAAGCGGACACCAGCCTTCCGTCTTCGAAGACCCCGTAATACCGGACGCTTTCACTTGGACCCTCCACGACGTACTGCATCCGGGCGGATGCCCCCGGACGCTCTGGTTGGGTCCCGGCAAGCCGTAGGCATTCGTTGAACCATTCCTGTGACAAGAACTTTGGCATCCAGCTCCTTTGTTCGGAATAGATCCCAACTCGGAGAGCGATGTGGACACTCCGAGGCGTCGACTCCGGCGAGGTCGTCGGGTCCTGCCATCGTCGTCAGCAGCACGGCCACGACCGACACGGCGATCTCTCCGCCCTCCTCTCCCCGGTCCGACGTCGGCACCGGGAGCCGAGCGGCGGCGCTCCGCGGCCCCCCGGCCGGGTGCTCCCGCCGTCCCGGCGCGACTCGCTTCCCGGCTGGGCGGAGCTCGATCCGGTGAGGAACCGCAGCCCGGCGTCGAGGGCGGCGAGCAGCGTCACGGTGTCGGGGGCAAGGGCGCTCACGAGGGCGGCGGGGCCCGCCAACGGCAGGATTCCGACACCCTCGCCGAGTACGGCGGCGGCGGGTCGGTGGTCGAGCCAGGCCTGATCGACCACCAGGAGCGATCCGGCGGCGCGGGCCCCGGCCGTGACGGCGGGCCCTTGCCATCCCGGGGCGTCGGGGCCCACATGAAGCTCCTGGCGGAGCAGGGGCCAGCCGGATAGGTCGAGGTCGGTGCGGCTCCGGTACGAGCCGGGAGACTCGCCCCAGCGCCCAAACACCAGGACCTCCCGCCAGACCACCTGCGCCCCCTTCTCGGCCTCGATGAGGGCGTGCATCCGGTGTCGGCAACCGCCGGCTGCCACCGAGGGCTCAGGAAGCCAGCGGAGGCTGGCCCCCGCCGCCACCGTGGCCGCCACGATCAGCTGCGATGGCGCTCCCGAGGCGCCGGGGAGAGCCACCGACGCCGCGGCGGTGCGGACGGTGAGGGACGCCCCAGCGGCTACCTCGATCTCGAGGCGCAGCTCGTCCCCTCCGAGGGGACCGGCCGCCCCCCCGACGAGGTACACGGCTTCCAGGGTGGCGCGAAGCAGGAGGGGTGGCTCGGACCGCAGCACGGCAAGCCTCGTGGCTCCCTGTCCGTCCGGCTCGGCCACCACCCGGGCCCGGGCCTTCACCGCACCCTCCGGTGGGCGTGGCGGCCGGCGACCCAGGCCGCCACCTCCGCGGCCAGGGGATCTTCTCGCAGCGAGCAGAGGACCACCGGCCGTCCGCCCCTTCTTGCGGCGGCGTCGCGCCGCATGATCCCGAGGTCGGCGCCGACGAGGGGGGCGAGATCGGTCTTGTTGATGACGAGCAGATCGGAGGAGGTGACCCCCGGGCCTCCCTTGCGAGGGGTCTTGTCGCCTCCTGCCACGTCGAGCACGAAGATCTGGGCGTCGACCAGGCCCCGGCTAAAGATGGCGGTGAGGTTGTCGCCCCCGCTCTCGATCATGACGAGGTCGAGCTGCGGGAAGCTCACCTGCAGCGCCGCGACGGCAGCGAGGTTGGCCGAGATGTCCTCGCGGATGGCCGTGTGGGGACAACAGCCGGTTTCCACCGCGGCGATGCGCGCCGGGTCGAGGACGCCGGCCTTGCGGAGGAACTCGGCGTCCTCGGTCGTGTAGATGTCGTTGGTCACGACCGCGACCTCCAGGTGGCGACCCAGCGAGCGGCACAGGGCGGCGACCAGGGCGGTCTTGCCGCTCCCTACCGGGCCGCCCACGCCGACGCGCAGCGGCCGCTGGGGCTCAGGAGGCAAAGAGCCGGACATCCCAGCCGGCGTGCCACTCGGCCCACAGATCGGTCTGGGGGCCAGAGGGGCAGGGGAGGTCGGAGAGGGGCTCGTGAGCCAACGCCGCTGCTCCTTCGGCCACGTCGTCGATCACCGGGGCCAGTTCGGCCAGGACGGTGTACACCTCCAGTGGGTCCAGGCCGAGGAGGCGCACAGCAGCACTGGCCGCCGCCATCACGGAGCCGTAGGCGGCCACATGGGCGGAATCCTCGGGAGGGACGTGTGCCGCGGCGGCGGCCGCCCCCAGGGCGATCGGGTGGTGGGGGCCTGCGGGCACCGCCGCCGAGAGGCCCCCCAGGAGCGGGTCCGGCCAGATCGCGGATGCCGAGGCCAGGAGCTGGCGGCCCTGATTGCGTGACGCGGCTCGGAGAGCGGGGGAGGCGATACGGGCATCGGCCTCGGCGTCGAGCGCCTGCCAGTCGTGGACGCCGCTGCAGGCCGCCGCCGCCATCGCGGCGGCCATCAGGCCGGTCGTCGCCAGCCGTCCCACGAGGAAGTCCCGCAACGAGCTGACATCGCTCACCTGTCCGGCCCCGACGGCTGCCTCGATCCCCCCCGAGTGGGCGTACCCGCCGGACGGAAGACGGCCGTCGGCGAGCAGAAGGGTCACGGAACGGACCATGGCTCAGAACAGGAAGTAGCGCTGGGCCATGGGCAGCTCGGCGACCGGGTCGAGTTCGATGACCTCGCCGTCGACCCGAACGGTGAACGTGTCCGGTTCGACGGTGATGCGGGGCAGGGCGCCGTTCTCGGGAAGGTCGGTCTTCCTGCGCCCGCGGACGTCGGCCACCGGTACCAGCGCCCGCTCGACGGCCAGCCGTTCCGTCAACCCGTCCTCGAGGGCTGCCGGAGCTACGAAGGCCACGCTGGTTGCCCGGGGGACCCGCCCGAACGCTCCGAACATGGGCCGGGGCAGGACGGGCTGGGGGGTCGGGATCGATGCGTTGGCGTCACCCATGGCTGCCCAGGCGATCATCCCGCCCTTGAGGACGGCGTGGGGCCGCACCCCGAAGAAGGCCGGGTGCCAGAGGACCAGGTCGGCCAGCTTGCCGGCCTCGACGGAGCCGATCTCCCCGTCGAGGCCGTGGGCCACGGCGGGGCAGATCGTGTACTTGGCGACGTAGCGGCGAGCCCGGTGGTTGTCGGCGACGCCGTCGCCGGGCAGGGTTCCTCGCCGCCGTTTCATGACGTGCGCCGTCTGCCAGGTGCGGATGACCACCTCGCCCACCCGGCCCATGGCCTGGGAGTCGGAGCCGATCATGGAGATGGCTCCGAGGTCGTGGAGCACGTCTTCGGCGGCGATCGTCGAGGGCCGGATCCGGCTCTCGGCGAAGGCCAGGTCTTCCGGCACGGCCGGGTTGAGGTGGTGGCACACCATGAGCATGTCCAGGTGCTCGGCGACGGTGTTGACGGTGTGGGGCCGGGTGGGGTTGGTCGAGGAGGGCAGCACGTTGTCGTGACCGGCGACCGTGATGATGTCCGGGGCGTGGCCGCCGCCTGCCCCCTCGGTGTGGTAGGCGTGAATGACCCGGCCCCCGATGGCGGCCAGGGTGTCCTCCACGAATCCGGACTCGTTGAGCGTGTCGGAGTGCAGTGCCGCTTGGACGCCCGCCGCCTCACAGACCCGCAGGCAGGCGTCGATGGCCGCCGGGGTCGAGCCCCAGTCCTCGTGGAGCTTGAAGCCCGAGGCGCCCGCCCGCAGCTGCTCCCAGAGGGCCTCTTCGGAGGTGGTGTTCCCCTTGCCCAGTAGGGCCACGTTGACGGGCCAGGGATCGAGCGCCTCGAGCATGCGGGCGAGGTACCAGGCGCCGGGCGTGACCGTGGTGGCTCTGGTGCCTTCGGCCGGCCCGGTGCCTCCTCCGATCAGGCAGGTGACGCCGGAGGCCAGGGCCTCCTCGACGATCTGGGGGCAGATCAGGTGCACGTGGCAGTCGACCGCCCCCGCGGTGAGGATGAGGCCGTTGCCGGCCAGGATCTCGGTGGAGGGGCCGATGACGAGGCTGGGGTCGACGCCGTCCATCACGTCGGGGTTCCCCGCCTTGCCCAGGGCGACGATGCGCCCGTCGCGGATCCCCACGTCCGCCTTGACCACGCCCCAGTGGTCGAGGACGATCGCCCCCGTGATCACCAGGTCCGGGGCGCCCTCGGCTCGGGTGGCTCGGGACTGGCCCATCGACTCCCGGATGACTTTGCCTCCGCCGAAGACCGCTTCGTCTCCGCCGCCGCAGCGGTCCTCCTCAACCTCGATCAGCAGGTCGGTGTCGGCCAGCCGGACGCGGTCGCCGGCGGTGGGTCCGTAGAGCAGTGCGTAGCGGGCCCGGTCAATCTCGGCCATCGAGCGCACCCCCGGCGACGCCCCGGAGCCCCGGCACGACCCGGCCTCCGCCCAGCGGAACCAGCTCCACCTCGCGCTCCACCCCGGGCTCGAACCGCACCGCCGTACCGGCGGGGATGCCGAGGCGCCACCCCCAGGCCGCCTCCCGGTCGAAGCGCAGGGCGGGGTTGGCCTCGGCAAAATGGTAGTGGGAACCGACCTGCACGGGCCGGTCGCCTGTGTTGAGCGCCCGCAGGCTGAGAACCGGGCGTCCGGCGTTGATCGTCACCGTGCCGGGGCCGGGAAACACCTCGCCCGGGATCATGGGATCGGCTGATGGATCGTGACCAGCTTGGTGCCATCGGGAAAGGTGGCCTCCACCTGCACCGCCGGGATCATCTCCGGCACGCCCTCCATCACGTCCTCGCGGCGGAGTACGGCGCGGCCCGTCTCCATGAGTTCGGTGACCGAGCGGCCGTCGCGAGCCCCTTCGAGAACGAAGGAGGCGAGGATGGCGACGGTCTCGGGGTGGTTGAGACGCAGCCCGCGGCCGCGCCGCTTCTGGGCCAGGCTGGCGGCGACGTGGACGAGGAGGCGCTCTTGTTCGTGGGGCGTCAGACGCATGGGCGGCTCCCGGGATGGTTTGGGTTTGCGCTCCGGGTCGGGAGCTGAAAGGAGTGGAGATCGTCGGACGTTGCCGCCAGCGATTTCCTCCACGGTGGGGACACTCCGGAGCGGTCCAGTCACGCGGAAGTGCTGGTTCCGCCGGACTCGAATCCGTCTCCGTTCCCCGTCGTTGGCGCCAGCCGGGGTTGTAACTCGTCAACGTGTAATGATACATAGACATGGTGTCGTCAGGTCAAGAGATTCGTCGGGGGGGAGAGTCACCGAGAAAGGTGTGGCTTCTCGCCCTCGCGGGAATGCGGGCCGGCCGAGGTCTCGCGACCTCTCGATCACGGTCAAGGAGGGATCGCAGCTATGCCCCTCGATTGGAACGAAGTGAAGCGCCGCTACGGAAGCGGCTTCCTGGTACCGACTGTGGCCGGTGGCAAGACTCTGGAAGTGACCGCCGCCGACGAGGAGCGGATCTACATCAGGACCCCGCTCTGGAAGGACGAGCTTCAGCGTACCCACCTGGAGACAGCGGTATCCCTTATCGAGGACGGTCGCCTGACGAGGCACCCCGGACACTTCGCCGAGGAGTACCGCCACACCGTCGCCGATGTGCGAGGGTCGTGCGTCGCCCACATCCTCAAGGATCTGGGCTTCCTCGACTGAACCTGGGGTTTCCGTTCCTGGCGTTCGGGGAGCACGGTTGGTGGGTGAGCCCGGCGGTGGGACCGGGCGAAGGGGGTGCGGGATGGCGCTGGACTGGGACGAGGTGCGGGCGCGCTACGACGGCGGGTGGACAATACCCTCGCTTACCGGCGGATCGACCGTCGAAGTCACCGGGGTCAGCGAGGACCAGATTTTTCTCAGGCACTCCCTGTGGGGTGACTCGCTCTCGAGGAGGGAACTCGAGACGGCGCTCGCCTTGCTGGATGGCGGCTCGCTGCCGAGCGATCCGATCGGGTTCGCCGAGGGCTTCCGCCGCTACTACTTCGAAGGGCCCGAGGTGAACCCGGGATGCTCCCGGGTGCCGAACATGGCCGCCCTGATCCTCAAGGACCTCGGCTACTTCAAGGGCTAACCAGAGCAGGACCCAACTGTGGAGACCCGAAGTGCAGGAGGGGGTTCGGTGCCGCTCGACTGGGTGCAGGTGAAGCGGCGCTACGGGGACGGCGCGGAGATCCCGACGGTGGCCGGCGGCAAGACCGTCCACATCGTTGGGGTCGATGACCAGCAGATCCTCGTCCGAGCCCGCCTCTGGGAGGCGGGCCTTCAACGGGAGCACCTAGAAAGAGCCGTGGAACTCATGGAGGAGGGGCTGATCTCACGCGACTCGCGGTTCTTCGTGGACGACTACAAGGTCCTCGTAGCCGACGAGCGGGCAACGACAGTTGCCCACATCTTCCTGGACCTGGGGTTCCTGTCCGCGGGTTAGCCGACGCGGCCAAGCGTGTCGGCCCGGAAGTGATGCCGTCTGGGTAGCTCCTCTCCCCAGCGAAGAACGGGGAAACGGGCCCGCAACGTGTTGACTGGCCAGCACCGTCCCGCGATCGACGTGCCGGCTACCGCAGCGAGCAATAAAATGTAAACTTGTAAAGATCTGTGTACGTGACGAACGGGGAGGAGAATGGCTCCACGAAGCAACCTGGCGTTCGGGGCGCTCGCTGACCCCACCCGTCGGGCGATCCTGCGCTTCCTGGCCGACCGAGGGGAGTGTCCGGTGGGTGAGATCGCCGCCGAGGTCGGGACAGTGAGCCGGGCGGGGGTGTCGACCCACCTGCGGATCCTTCGCGCCGCCGAGATGGTGAAGGAGCGACGAGACGGTCGCTACCGCCTCTACTCCCTCGAGCAGCAGGCAGTGGACGGGGTGGTGGAGTACCTCATCTCGTTGTACCGTAGCCCGCTGGCAGAGATGAAGCGCCTGGTCGAGGACCGCACGGAGGACCAGACGTCTGCCGAGGGAGCGGACCGGGGTGGGCGTACTCGTAGTCGTCGATGAGCAGCTGATCCGGGCCACGCCGGAGGCCATTTTCGAGGTCTTCGGCCACGAGGCGGCGGCCGGCTGGTTCTTCGGAGCCCACTGCGACATCCTGGTTCCAGGCGCGGTGGTGAGTTTCGAGCTGCCCATGGGGCCCGGCGCTGGCGGACTGCTTCAGGGCACGGGACGGATCTTGATCCTTGAGCCGCCTCACCGCATCGTCGTCGAACATGAGACCCCGTGGCGTGGCCAGGTGACTTGCAGCATCGCCAGGGTCGGCGGGCACAGCCGGGTCCGCCTCGTGGCCGAGATCCCCGAGGAGGCGGTGCGCTGGCTGCTCCGCCGCCGAGGGGCCACGTTGGCCCCTGAAACAGAGCCGGGTGAGATCCCGCTGGGCCTGCTGCTCAGCCAATCCGGCCCGGCCAGTATCTTCGTCGGGGCCAGCGAGCAACTGGCCCGTCTCGCCGTTGAAGAGGTCAACGCCGAGGGCCCTCCTGGCGGTCGCCCCCTGCATCTGGTGGTCGGCGACGACTCCACCTCGCCTGCCCTGGGGGCGGCCGAGGCTCGCCGTCTCGTCGAGGACGAGGGGTGCCGGGTGGTCATCACGAACGTGACTTCGGCCACCTTCGAGGCCATCCGGCCCGTGATCGAGAAGGCCGGCGCCCTCTTGATCTTCAGCATCCTGAACGAGGGTGGCAGCACTGGAAGCCGCCTGTTTCGACTCGGAGAGCGGCCGGCGGCCCAGCTGACCGGCGCCGTCCCACGGCTCATGGCCGCCACCGGCGAGCGGCGCTGGTACCTGGCCGGGGACGACTACTGCTGGCCGCAAGCCGTCCACCGGTGCGCCCACCGGGTGGTAGAGCAGGCCGGGGGAACGGTCGTGGGTGAGCGCTTTGCCCCCCTCGGGACCAGGGACTTCGCTCCTGTTCTCGAGGCTATCGAGCGCTCCGGCGCGGAGCTCGTGCTCTCCTCGTTCGTGGGCGCCGACGAGGTGGCATTCGAGCGCCAGTTCTACGAGGCGGGACTCAGGGAGCGGTGCCGGACGCTCGCCCCGATTCTCGAAGACGCGACCCGGGAGCACGTTGGAGACCGGGCCGCAGCCGGAATCTGGAGCGTCTTCGGCTACGTCGAGAGCCTGCCGACACCCGCCAACCACGCCTTCCTCGCCCGCTACCGCGCCCGGTTCGGGGCATGCTCCCCGCCCCCGTCGAGTCTGTCGGAGGGCGTGTACGAGACCGTGCACCTGGTTGCGCTGGCAGCCCACCGCGCCCGCACTTGGGAGCCCACCGAGGTGGGACGGGTCCTTGGGGACAGCACCTTTGACGGCCCTCGGGGCCGGGTAAGAGTCACCGACCCCGCCCACTTCGAGCAGGACCTCTACTTGGTCGAGGCCATTCCGGGCGGGTTCGCCGTCCGGGAGGCACTCGTCTAAACACTCCGTCCCGTCAACACCTGAACGCGGCGCCGGTGCCGCGCGCTCCGCGGAAGAGCTTGGGCGTGCCTCGAGGTGACTCGATTGCGGGTGTCGAGGCGTGGCCCAGCCCTGCTGCTCGCAGCGACCCGGGGTCGCTCCATTACCCACACATTAACAGGTAAAGACCTATTGACATGACGTGGAGCAGGGGACAGGATGGGGCCGTTCATCCTCCTCGGCCGGCTTGAAGGCAGTGCACCACTGGGCAATAGGAGCCAAGGAACCCGAATCGCGAAGCATTCGGTGCTTGGGAGCGGAAGGAAGTGGTGTCTCCGCGCCTTCGATAGCCGATCGCGTTTTGCGTTCCGATGCCCAGGTAGGGCCGCAGTTGGAGGCCCGGAACTCCTGCTTAACGAGGTGTTTTGGAGGCGGGTGGTCAACGCCCGCCCTCGTGCCACCGGGCGGCGCAAGGGCGGGAGCAGGGACGTGGAGTTGTGGTCCCACAGGTTTAGGAGTCGCAAACGCATAAGCCAGAACTCGATGTACCGCCAGATTCCTAAGCCAGATTATGCGGAGTGCGGTCAGGCTCCACAAAGAAGGGGCGTCCAGATGTTGCGTAGATCTTCGCCGCAGAAGCCGGGAAGGGCGAAGGCGGAGACTCCCGAGAAACCTGTCCCCGCGGAAGAGCAGGCGACGGCGTCCTCCGGGAAGACGTCGTCGCCGAACCTCCCCAAGGAGACCAAGCAGACACTCGCCCCGGCAAAGACCTCGCGAGCGACGAAGACCTCCAAGAAGGACACAACGACAAAGGAGAAGGTGCCCATGGCAGCTACCCACGAACATGAGCACGAGCACAGCGAGCTGTCACGCATCGAGGCCCTGAGGGATCAGGGCGTCCACCGGGCTGGCGAGCACGAGGGTCCCTTTTCGCTGCACGTGGTGGGGATCGGCCGGACCGGGGCCTCGATCATCGCCCAGCTTCTCCGCGACCGCCCTAAGGGCTTTCTCGATGATCCGAAGACCCGCTTCAGCGCCTTGGCGGTCGACATCGGTGACCAGGATCTCCAGCAGGTCCGCGAGGCTGCGAGCGGTCTCCCGCCGGAGCGAGCCCAGGTCCGTACGGCGGCGCTCCCGGTGCCGACCCGCGAAGGGCTTATGACCAGCCTCAACCGGTACCGCGAGTTCCTCAAGATGGAATACCCCCGTTACTACTGGAACCCGAATTACGAACCCTGGCTCCCCGGTGACCTGGAAATGCCCGCCGCGGGAGGGCACTTCCCGCGGGCGGTCGCAAAGGCGATCTACGGCGCCGAGTACTACCAGGACGGTGAGATCGCCCAAGAGCTGGACGATTTTGCGGGCAGCGTGATGAGGAGCGAGTCCACGCCGATCGTGGTCGTCGTCTTCAGCCTGGGAGGGGGGACGGGAAGCGGCATCGTGGTCGAGCTGGCCCGGCACCTCTCGTCGATCAAGCTCGGACGGCGCCCCTGGGTCGTCGGCATCGGCGTCCTCCCCTGCGACGGAGATCCCGATGAGCTGCGCGATGGCCGGCTGTTCCCCGTCATCAACGAGCTCGACTGCATGATCGACGCTGAGAAGAACAAGGGGGTCATGGCCGTCTGGGGTGACCTCTACAAGAACCCGTTCACGGGCGGGTTCTTCGTCGTGCCCCAGAACGACGTCTTCATGGTGGCCAAGGACATGGGCACGACCCACCAGTACGTCAACGAGGGTGTGGCCAGCTTCCTGGCCCGGGACAACAGCGTGCACCTTTACGAGACGCTGAAGGCCCTCAACTGGCTGGGCGTCTCCGCGGCGACGTGGCACCCAGCCATCCGTGGTGAGATGACCGACCGCTGGGTGAACATCCTGACCATGCGGAAGCCTGACGACATCGGGAACCTCGGCTCGCTTGACCTGAAGAGCGGGTTCAGCACCGAGTTCGTCGAGGCCCGGGCCTTCGTCCCCGACAAGGTGTTCGGGTCCGGTCTCCAGGGAACCATCCAGAGCCAGATCAGCGGGATAGCCAGCACCCTTGTCGAACCCAACATCCTGCACTTCGACACCGCCGACCACCCGTTCGTCAGCGTCTGCATCCCTCGGGCGAGCAAGCTTGATCTGGCTGCCTTCGTTTCCACCCGGGATGCCTACGACAAGCTGAGCTGGGACGAGAAGCTCCTCCAGCACTCCTGGCTCCTTGACCTGGGCGTGATGCTCTGCGAGCCGTCAATCCGGTTCGACGGAATGGGCGGCGAGTGCATCTGGGGCTGTGCGTGCTGGGTGGTCGTTCCGCACGCGGCCATCAGGGGCGAAGTCGCCGAGCAACCTGCTGGAGTTTCCTAACCGACGGCTTCCGCTGAGCCGGGAAGGACGAGCGATGCCGCTGGATTGGGACAGCGTCGTTCAGCGCTTCAAGAACGGTGCGGAGTTGGAGTCTATCCCTGGAGCGTCGACCCTCGCAGTGACCGGGGCGGACGACGAGAAGATCTATGTGACCCACAGGTTGTGGAAAGCGACGTTGAGCCGTCAAAACCTCGAGAAGGCGGTGATGCTACTTGAAGAAGGAAAGATGACGCGTAAATCCGGCGATTTCATCGACCAATACCGGACTTTCATAGCTGACGAAAGACCGACGACTGCTGCGACTGTTTTGAAGAATTTGGGTTACCTCGAGTAAAGAGATCTCGCCGGGCACCCCTCGCTTCTTGGCCATTTCTTCGTCCGAGGGTGGTTGTACGCGCGCGTTCCTTACAGAGACTCGTATCTAAGGAGGCTAGGTTAATGGCTGGTATCGGATCCATGTATCACAGCGCGACGGGGCAGCAATCGCCGCACTGCATTCACGCGATCGGGATCGGCAAGACAGGCGCCTACATGGTCGAGGCGCTGCTGCGAACCGGCGAGATCGAGGACATGCTCGAGGACCCCAGGTGCCGGTTCACGGGGCTCGCCGTTGACATCGGCGATCAGGACATGGGTGAGCTGCGCGAATATGCCCACGGTCTCGAGGGGCGCCTCAAGGAGCGAGGAATCCCGACGGATCGGGCACAGGTCCGGACCGTGGCTCTCCCAGTGCCGGCCAAGGACGAGTTGCTGACCAGCCTGAACCGGTGGCGCGAATTCCTGAAGATGGAGTACCCGCGCTACTACTGGAACCCCAACTACGAACCATGGCTGCCCTCAGACCTTGAGATGCCCAAGGCGGGCGAGAGTTTCCCGCGCGCCGTGTCCAAGGCCATCTACGGCCACTACTACTACGGTGAGGGCCGGATACTCGAGCGGGAACTCGAGGACTTCTCCCGGAGTATCGACGAGACGAAGCTCCCTTCGATCGTCCTCATCTTCTTCTCCCTCGCCGGGGGTACGGGAAGCGGCATCGTTGTCGATCTCGCTCGGCACATCTCCAATGTCAAGCTCGGCCGCCGGATCCCGGTGGTCGGGGTCGGCGTGATGCCGTTCTCCGGTGACGAGCAGCACCACGGCGGCAAGGCCACGCTGTTCCCGGTCCTCAACGAGCTCGACTGCATGCTCGACGACGCCAAGAACAAGGGCGTCCAGGCAGTCTGGGGCGATCTCTACAACAACCCCTTCACGGGCGGGTTCTTCCTCCTGCCCCAGGAGCATTCGTTCCAGCGGCTCGGGTCGTACACGCAGACCGGCCAGCCGGCTATTCGTGACGCGCTTCGCAAGGGCGTAACCCGGAAGTTCATCAACGATTCCTTCTGCCGTCACATCGTCCAGGACAACGGCAGGCTGCTCTTCAAGCTTCTCCGCCCGGCCGGGTTCACCGGCGCGCCGCACGAGCGCAACAGCTCCGGCGACCGGGCTTGGACGATCTACGACGTCGCCAAGTACACCCACCCAGGCGTCGAGGTCCTTCCCGGCGAGCCCAAGAGCAAGTGGCGGGAAGTCGTCTCGAAGTGGATTGGATACATTCCGCAGTGGTCCGGACTGAAGGAAGGCTTCAAGACCGACTACATCGAGGTCCACAGCGTCGCGCCGCGTGAGTTGTGGAACGACACACTGCAAGGAAAGCTCGAAAAGACGCTGGAGACCTACCTGCTCGGCGGAGAGGAGTCGACCCTCAATACGACCGAAGGCGAAAACTTCGACGAGCTCACGGCTTACAGCAATGTCATCATCCCCGGCGTGGCAAGAACCGATCTGAAGGTGTTTTGGGAAGCGCGGGAGGCCTACGATAAGATCGAGAGTTGGGACGAAAAGCTCCTCCTGCATTCCTGGATTCTGGATCTCGGTGTCATCCTGAGCGAGCCGTCCATCCGGTTCGAGGGGATGTCGGGAGAGTGCATCTGGGGCTGCGCGTGTTGGGTGGTCGTTCCCCACGCCGCCATCCGGGGCGACGCCCCCGTATCGGCAAACATCCTCGAAGTGCAACAGGCGCATATCGCCCCCATGCTGAAGACGGTGGTGGCAACTCCATAGGGCAGCAGGATTCTCCAAAACGGAGACGGCTCGGCGGGTATCGCGGCCAAGAAAGCCCGCCGGGCCTTCTCGTAGCGTTCCAAATCCTGGCGACGGGAGAACACCTGATGACCGACGGTCGGACCGATCTCCTGCCCGACTACGAAGGGTGGCTCGAGCGTGTTTCGGCGACCTATGAGTCGGTGGCGTACTGCTGCTTCTACCGTCTCCGTGATCGTGCCGTTGCCGACCAGGTGAGCGTCCAGGTCGTCGCGGGTCTCATCGGGAAACCGAAGATCTTCAAGTACTTTGGCCTTCCCTACTCGGGCCGGATCGGTCGTCTGGCCGAGCGGCGCATCGCCCAAGCGCGGCAGGGCACGCTGGCCATGGGAGGAGACTGGCCGGAGCTCTTCGCCGCTCTGGTGGCGATGCCGACGGTCAATCAGGAAGTTCTCCACCTCGCCTGCGTTCTCGGGTACGACGACGCAGAACTGGCCACGGCGCTCGAATGCGACGAGGAGGAGGCCAGAATCCGGCGGAAGCAAACGGTCGGGTACTTGGAGGAACTGTCGCGACGGACGCTCCCGCCCGAACGAAACGGGCAGGCAGAAGAGGACGAAGAAAGGAAGTCGGATGACGGACACGACGGCGGCCATTGAGAGCAGCGGCGGGAGCGGGAGCGGGAGCGGGGACGCGGCCTTGGCCCAGCGCGTGCTCAATGCTCCCGAACACGGGAAGGACTATTTCTTCCCATCCACCGCCAGCGGTCAGCCCTTGGCTCTCGCCGGATTTGCTCTCACACTGGCGCTTCTCTCGCTCGGCAACGCCGAGTGGATCAAATTGAGCGCTCTCGGGATCGTGGTCCCGGTCGCTCTGGGCTACGGCGCCATCGCTCTGATCCTAGCCGGGCTGTGGGACTTTCGAGGCAACAATCTCTTCGGGGCGATGTGGGCTGTTTCCTTCGGCTGCTTCTGGATCTCACTGGCATTGTTGATCCAGTTTTTCGGCCCCAGGATCGCGGTATCCGCTGGCGCGGGCGGATACGCAGACGCATTCGGTGCCTACCTCATTCTGTGGGGCATATTCACGGCCTACATGACGGTGGGTGCGTACTTCATCGCGAAACCGGCGTTCGTTGCCTTCCTGCTACTGGCGGTGGTCTTCTTCGTCCTCGGGATCTCGAACCTCATCGCACCGGGCGGTGCCAGCGATGGGCTCCGCAAACTCGGGGGCTACATCGGGATAGTTGATGCAGCTGTCGCCTGGTATCTGTCGGCCGCACTGGTCATCAACAGCACGTCAGGTCGGCAGATGCTGCCGATATGGCCCTACACGCCTCGGAGCTAGCTAGCGCGTTGTCTCTTCTCCGCGGAGATCATCAGGAGGCGGTCGTGAAGACGGAAGCACCCATCTCCCACGCTCACGAAGCGGTGCACGCCAGGCGCCTCGCGCACATCACGCGGTCTCTGGTCGTCCAGTTCACGGCGCTGGTGTTCCTCGTCAGCGTCCTGCTCTGGACCGTGCTGTTCACAGGCTATGGGCCAGTCCACGATTCCCTGCATGCCCTGCGGCACTCCCTCTTCCTCATCCCGTGCCACTAGGGCGGCGTGGAGATGAGAAGAAAGCTCACCGTTCCGATCGCCGCGTTCGTGGCGGCGTTCCTGCCCGCCCTGCTCGCTCCGTCAGGACGAGCCGCTGCCGGCACCGCGGACGCGGGATCCTTCCGGGTCGCGTTCGACCCCCCGCTGTCGAAGCTCAGTGCGCAGGGAAACCCCGACTCTGAGAGATCGCTGACGGCCGTCACGGTCGAGGCTCGGGGACCGGGGGGTCGACCCCTCGCCGGCGCCGTGATCGACGTCACCCTTACCGCACCGCGGTTCAACTCCCTGGCGCGGTCGGACATCCCGCGCGTCGAAGGGCGGAGGCTGCTGCACACGCGGTTGGCGGCGGCCGACGGCCGGTACACCTTCCGGTACGTGTGGCCCATCCGAGGCCGGTACCGGCTGGACCTACGAGCCGTGCCGTCCCCGAGCTCGGGATCGAGCTTCTCCGCGTTCGGGGAGAGCCTGTCGTTCTCCGTCGGCGAGCGCTCGGGAGAGGAGAAGAAGCTTCTGCTCGTCCTGCTGGCGTTCTTCGCCTTCGGGGCGGCCTCGGCGTTCGTTCTCGTTCGCGCGCAGTGGTTCTCGAAGACGTCCGGGGATTCCCGCCCGCCGAGGAACCCGCCGGGGAGGCGAGGCAGACCCGGGCCGTGGCGCGTTCGGCTGTCGGTGCCGGGCGTCGTCGGTGGCTTGCTTGGCCTGTATCTCGCCTGGCTCTTGGCGCTCCTGGTCGTCCAGCAGGTCAACGACACTCGAAGCGACCATCGGGTGGCGGCGTATCAAGGGTCCAGTCAGGGCGAGACCAAGGTGACCCGCTCAGATTCCGTTGTCCTGCGATACGGCCTCAGCCGCTCCAGCAGCGACGGGATCGGGGTCCAGACGCTACTCCGGACCAGCGGGAGGGTCGAGAACGCTCGCACCGGCCAGCCGATCCCGGGTGTCGGCATCCACTTGGAGGCCGTCAACTTGGAGGTTGGCGACGTGGTCTTCGCCACCGACGCGGTGGCACCCGACGGCCGATTCACCTGGGACCACGACTTCTGGGATGGCGTCGACTATGACCTGCGCGTCACCGCCATGCCGGGAAGCAGCGGACTGACGTTCCCGCCGGTCTCGACCGGGGCCCATGTCGCCGTGCAGTCGATGTCTCCTCCGGTCGGCGCCAAATTCCTAGGCCTCGGCTACCTGCTCCTGGCGCTCCTCGCCGGGATGGCGACCACGCTGCTCCTCAGCCGCCGCCGATGGCAGGGATCCGTACGGGCAGCGGTGGGGGCAGGACGCCTCGATCCGCAGGCGCTATGAGAGCGCCGGGCACGAACAGGCTCCTGAGATGGGTTCTGCGGCGCGCCAGTTCCCCGGAGCACCTCGGGTTCGCGGCGCGGATCTTGCCTCGGCTGGACAGGGCGATCCCCCGCACGGCGACCGGGGCGGAGTTTGTGCGGTTGTCCTGCGCGGACGAGCACTGGGCGGCACGGTATCTGGTGGCCCGGTCGATGGGCCGTATGGCGCCCGACCTCGTCGAGGTAGAGGAGGCCTGGAGCTGGCTGCTGGAGCTGGCCCGTGACCAGGTGGTCGCGGTCCGCGAGGGGGTCCCGTTCGGCCTTGCCGAGCTGGTCCAGCGCTGCCCGACGACGGCGACCCGCCTCGAGCGTCTGCTCCTCGACGCCGCGGCTCCCCCACGGGAACGGAAGGCGGCGCTGCGTAGTCTCGTCATCCTCGCCGTTACACCCGAAACCGCCGAGCTCGCCGAACGGCTGCTGCCCGCCGCAGCGCGGGCCGGGGG
>CAZCVW010000026.1:10749-17285 GCA_964502185.1 uncultured Burkholderiales bacterium | reverse complement strand
GGCGGCCGCCGGCCGGAGCGCCGGGGCGGGCGCCGGTAGCCAGGCGGTTCGGGGGTGTCCCCGGCGAAGGCAGACAGGCAAGGGCCCGGCGAATTCGTCCGGCGGACACGCCTCGACAACGGCATCCGTGTCGTGACCGAGACGATGCCCGAACTGCGCTCGGTGGCGGTCGGCTTCTGGGCCGGCACCGGGTCGCGGGACGAGCCCGACGAGCTCGCCGGCGCCAGCCATTTCCTCGAGCACCTGCTGTTCAAGGGGACGGACCGGCGCTCGGCGCAGCAGATCGCGGAGGCGGTGGAAGCGGTGGGCGGCGAGATGAACGCCTTCACCGCGAAGGAGTACACCGCCTACTACGTCCGCCTGCTCGACGAGAGCATCGACCTCGGGCTCGACATCCTCTCCGACGTCGTGTGGTCACCCGCCTTCCGGCCCGACGAGGTCGACTGCGAACGCCAGGTCATCCTCGACGAGATCCGGATGCACGAGGACACTCCCGAGGATCTCGTGCATTCGATCTTCTCGGAGGCGCTCTTCCCGGGGCAGACGGTCGGGCGTGAGGTCCTCGGGCGCAACTCGACGATCGAAGCGATGACCCGGGACCAGATCGCCGGCTTTCACCACCGGCACTACAAGTCGGGAAACATCGTCGTGGCGGCGGCCGGCAACCTCAACCACGACGAGATCGTGGAGCTGGTCGATCGGCGGTTCTCGGGCGAGCAGGGCGACCGGGACCCCCGCCCCGACGCGGAGGTGCGGCCGGCGGCCGCCACCCGGATCGTCACCCGCCCGACCGAACAGGCCCACCTCGTCGTGGGCATGCCCGGCCTGTCCCGCCGCGACCCGGACCGCTACGCCCTGTCCGTTCTCAACCACGTGCTCGGCGGAGGCATGTCCTCCCGGCTCTTCCAGGAGATCCGGGAGCGGCGCGGGCTGGCCTACTCCGTGTACTCGTACCGGACGGCCTTCGCGGACACCGGCATGTTCGCCGTGTACGCCGGCACCGCCCCGTCCCGGGCGCCCGAGGTGCTGTCGATCATCAACGCCGAGCTGGATCGGTTGGTAACCGACCGGGGTGTCGACGAGGGCGAGCTGGACCGGTCCAAGGGCCACTTCAAGGGCCAGATGGCCCTCGCCCTGGAAGGCTCATCGTCGCGCATGGAACGGATCGGGCGCTCCGAGCTGACCTCGGGAGAGATCCTCGGGGTCGACGAGCTGGTGCAGAAAATCGACGCCGTGACGCCCGACGACGTGGCCCGGGTGATCCACCGGATCTTCGCCGGTACGCCCCGGGTCCTCGCCGCCGTCGGGCCCGTCGACGCGGACGACCTTGCCGGCCGGACGGGCGAAGCCCAGATCCTGGCCATGTAGATGAGCGGCCTGAGATGACCAGCACAGGGATGATCAGGGTCGGTGTGCTCGGGGCGGCGGGCCGCATGGGCGCCACCGTCTGCGAGGCGGTGAACGGCGCGCCCGACATGGAGTTGGTGGCCGCCGTCGACCCGGCGGCCCAAGCTCCGGGGATCGAAGCGCGGATCGAGGTGCTGGCCGAGGCCGGCGCTCAGGTGGCGGTGGACTTCACCCACGCCGGCGCGGCGAGGGACAATCTCCGGTGGTGTGCCGGGAACGGCGTCCACGCCGTCGTGGGCACGACCGGTCTCTCCGCCGCCGATCTCGACGAGCTGCGTGAGCTGTTCGGGCGGGGCCGCGCCAACGCGGTAGTGGCGCCCAACTTCGCCATCGGCGCAGTCCTCATGATGCGGATGGCCGAGCTGGCCGCCCCCTGGTTCGAGTCGGGGGAGATCATCGAGCTCCACCACGACAACAAGGTGGACGCACCGTCGGGTACGGCGATGCTGACGGCGCAGCGGATGGCCGAAGCTTCGGCCCAGTGGGGGGCGGACCCGACGAAGACGGAGGTGCTCAGCGGCGCCCGGGGCGGGCTCGGACCGGCCGGGATCCGGGTGCACTCCGTGCGGCTGCGGGGCATGGTTGCGCATCAGGAAGTTCTGCTCGGTACCACGGGGCAGTCGCTGTCGATCCGTCACGATTCCTACGACCGCACGTCGTTCATGCCCGGCGTGCTCCTGGCTGTCCGTCAGGTGGGGTCGCGCCCCGGGCTCACGGTGGGCCTCGACGCCCTGCTCGACCTCTGAGCTGGACCTCTGATCTGGGGCGCCGAATCGCCCGTCAGGGGCGCCGGCAGGCCAGCAGCACCATGTCGCCCTCGACGTCGAGCACCCGATCGTCGTCGTCGCTGACGGCCCGGTCCTTCCCGTCGCCGCCGTAGATGTGGTCCATGTCGTTGTTCTTGGCGCAGAACACGTCGTCGCCCTCGCCGCCGAACAACTGGGTATCGCCGTGGCGGTCGGCCTTCAGGATGTCGTCGCCGCCCAGGCCGCAGCCGATAGCGCCCTCCGGCACCCGCAGCAGGTCGTCGCCGCCCGTGCCGATGATCTGCTCCCGGGAGTCACCGGTGTAGCCGGGGCAGAACTCCGGCTTCTCGTCGGCCCGTGAGGGCCCAGCCAGCAGGAGCCCGGCAAGCGCGCCCCCCACCAGGAGTCCTGCGGTCCCAATCCGGAATCGGTCCAGGCTCATAGCCCTCCCCCCACGGTCTTGCCTTAACGCCTACGCCGCCGGCGGAGACACTCCTGTGGCGATCGTGGGCTCTGTTATAGACGGGGACTGCGGGGGCAAACAACTCCGTGCGTTGCGGCTTACGCACCGACCACTCCGCGGCCTCGGCCCGATCCGTCGTGGCCGGGGTCAGATGGATCGGCGGGCTCACCCCGTGAAGGATCTCCTCCAGGCGCCGGCGCCGTTCCCGCTGGGGCCGCGACCGGACGTCGTCGTGGCCGATGGCCAGGACATCGAAGGCGACGAACGACGCCGGGGTCTCCCGGGCCAGCAGCTGGATCCGTTTCTCGGCCGGATGGATGCGGTCTGGAGAGGCAAAGGATGCAACAAGGGGCCCCGGGCGAACTGGCGTGCATGAGGTCCGGGGCCACCACCTGCGACTACCTCGCCCAGATGTTCCTCTCGCTGCTCAACGCGCCAGGCAGCTGGAACCTCTCCGACCGGAGCGAGGTCCGGACCCTGGTCAGGAGCCAGTTGCTGGGCGGGGTGCGGCAGCCGCAACCTTCCGGCTGAGCTCGGCCAGGAGGCCGGCCACCAGCTCCGGACGGGAGGCGAAGGGAGAGTGCCCCGTGGGCCACTCGACCACCTCGGAGCCCGCCTGCTTGGCCATTCGGCGTTGGAGCCGGGGGTAGACGGCCTGATCAGCCGTGCAGACCGCGTAGGTGGACGGCACCTTCCGCCAAGCCGGGCGGGCGACGGGCTGGGCGAACCCGTCCGGTAGCTGCGGTCGCATCCGGACGGCGGCCCAGGCCACGTCCTCCGGGTCGCAGTCGTGGTACAGCGTGGCGACGCCCACGGCGTCGATGTGGGCGAGGCCGTCGTCGCCCAATCGGGCGAGGCCGGCCCGGCGCTCGGGGGTGAGCAGATCGCGCACGCCGTTCTCCTCGTCGGGCACGAACGCGGCCACGTAGACCAAGTGGGCCACAGCCGGGTGGGTGCCCGCTTCGGTGATGACGGCGCCGCCGTAGGAGTGCCCGCACAGGACCACGGGGCCCTCCACCTGGTCGAGGGTGTGGCGGACGGCGTCGGCGTCGGCGTGGAGGTCTCCGGGCGCGCCGACCGGTCCGGGCAGATGGACAGGGACGGCCCCGATGCCTTCGGCGGCGAGGCGATCGACCACCCGCTCCCAACACCAGGCACCGTGCCACGCACCATGAACGAGGACGACGGTCACGCTGGGGAGCGTACCGCCGGGTGGGGGAGTGGCTGGCCCGCATCGTCCTCTCCCACGGCTGGACCCTCGCCCCCGGGCGTGATGGGGTATCAGCCGTGTCCGAGGCTGTCCCCCTTTGTCGTTCCCGACGCCGGTTGACCACCGAATTGGCCGTCGCCTGAGCCGAGCTCCCGTGCTTTCCGGCGCGATAGCGTCCGGAAATGGCTGCTGAGGCACCGGTCCGCGTCGTCTTTCTCGGTGGTCTGGGGGAGATCGGGCGCAACTGCGCCTGCATCGAGGTCGAGAACCGGATCCTGCTCATCGACTGCGGGCTCATGTTCCCCACGCCGGACATGCCGGGCGTCGACCTCGTGCTGCCCGACTTCGCCTACCTGCGGGACAACGCCGAGCGGATCGAGGGGGTCGTCCTCACCCACGGGCACGAGGATCACGCCGGCGGGCTCTCCTTCCTGCTCAACGAGGTCGTGGGCGTTCCCATCTACGGCTCGGCCCTGTCGCTCGGACTGGCCCGCGGCCGTATCGACGAGGCGGGCGCGCTCGGCCGCACGGAACTCATCCCGGTCGAGGACGGGGAGCGGCGCCGCATCGGGCCGTTCGAATGCCAGTTCATCCCGGTCACCCACTCCGTGCCCCACGGCTTCGCCACCGCCGTCTTCACACCGGCGGGGACGATCCTGCACTCGGGCGACTTCAAGCTCGACCAGTCGCCGGTGGACGGCCGGGTCACCGACATCGCCCTCCTCGGGGAGATCGCCCGGGGCGGCGTCCGGTTGTTGCTGTCCGACTCCACCAATGCCGAGGAGCCCGGCCACACGCCGTCGGAGTCCGCCGTCGGCGTGGTCCTGCGGGAACTGTTCCGGGAGCACGCCGGCCGGCGGGTGATCGCCGCCTGCTTCGCCTCCCACATCCACCGCATCCAGCAGATCGCCGAAGCGGCGGTGGACTCCGGCCGGCGGGTCGCCTTCCTCGGCCGGTCGATGCTCCAGAACGTCGTCCTGGCCCGCTCCATGGGTCTCCTCCACTTGAAGGACGAGTCGATCCTCGACATCGAGGAGATCGACCGCCACGAGCCGGGCACGGTGTGCGTCATCTGCACCGGATCGCAGGGCGAGCCGATGAGCGCCCTGGCCTTGATGGCCGCCCATGAGAACCACCGGGTCAAGCTCGGAACCGAGGACACCGTGATCATCTCGGCCCACCCGATTCCCGGCAACGAGGCCAACGTGTCCCGGGTGATCGGCGGGCTGTACCGGGCCGGGGCCGAGGTGGTCCACTCGGGCCTCGCCCCCGTGCACGTCTCGGGGCATGCCTCCCAGGAGGAGCTCAAGTTCCTCCTCAACCTCGTGCATCCGGAGTACTTCATCCCCGTCCACGGGGAGTACCGGCACCTCGTCCACCACGCCCGGCTGGCCAGGGGGATGGGGATGGCCGACGACAAGGTGCTCATCTGCGAAGACGGCGACATGGTGACACTCGGGCCGGCCGGCCTCGAGGTCGAGCGGCGGTTCGCTCCGGCCGGCTACCTCTACGTCGACGGGATCTTGGGCGACGTCGGCCGCGGGGTGCTGCGCGACCGGCGGGCGCTGGCGGCCGAGGGCATCGTCGTCGTCATCGTGACGGTCGACGCCCAGAGCGGCGACGTCGTGACCGGCCCGGAGATCGTCACCCGCGGCTGGGTGCACGCGCCCGAGGCCGAGGCGCTGTTGGAGGAGGCGAAGGAGGCCGTCCTGCGGTCGCTGGCCGAGGCCGTGAACGAGGGCGCGCTCGACTTCGAGACGCTCAAGCGCCACGCCCGCCAGGGGCTGTCGCGCTTCATCAAGGAGCGGACGAAGCGGCGTCCGATCGTGGTTCCCGTCGTCATGGAGGTCTGACGGCCGTTCTGTCACATTCACGGGCGCAGGCAGTCACGCCTGTACCGGTGTTGCTGCTGTTACCGTTGTGACATGGCATCGAGTACGAGGCGTCGTCCTGCGGTCAAGCCGAGCAGGGCGTCGAAGGCGAGCAACACGTCCCGGAACCCCCGTCCGGTCAACCCGGCGCGGCGGCCGGCCCCCATCCCCAAGCGTCCGAACCGGCTCCGGGTGGCGGTCGCCGCGGCGATCGAGCGGCATCGCGACGAGGTGCTCGGCCTCAGCCTGGCCGTCGCCGGGCTGTTCGGGATCCTGGGCCTGTGGCTCGCCCTCGCCGGGCCGTTCGGGGACTTCGCCTCCTTCCTGACCGGAGCGTGCTTCGGTCTCGGCCGCCACCTGCTTCCGCCCGCCGCCCTGACTCTGGCCGCGGTGGTCCTCGGCGGACGGCGCAAGGAACTGCCCCGGCTGGGCGTCGGCCTCTCCCTCGTCGGCCTGGCGAGCGGGGGACTGTTGCACCTGCTCGCCCATGAGCCCGGGCGGGACTCCGGCTTTTCGACCTGGCGGGCGGCCGGCGGCATCCTCGGGGCCGCCGTGGCCAACCCTCTGCGCTCCGCCGTCGGACCCTGGGGCGCCGGCCTGTTCCTGGCCGCCTTCGGCGTCGTCGGGCTCCTCGTCTGCTTCCACCTGTCCTTCCGTCAGGTGGTGGGTGGCCTCCGCTCCGTGATCGTGGCCGTCCTGACCGGCATCCGGGAGAGCGTCCGGAGCCTGATCACGCTCGGCGGGGAGGCCGAGGCTGACGACGAGACCGAAGACGAGACGGGCGAGGGGGCCGAACTCGATCCCGCCCCGCCAGAGGAAGCCCCAGAGGAAGCCCCAGA
>CAZCVW010000026.1:0-10649 GCA_964502185.1 uncultured Burkholderiales bacterium | reverse complement strand
CCAGAGGAAGCCCCAGAGGAAGCCCCAGAAGGCACAGAGGATGCCGAGGAGGCGGTTCCGGCCATCGCCGTATCGGCCGACGACCTCGTGCTCCTGTCGCCCCCCGGGTACACCGCGCCGGCCAAACCGTCGGAGCAGCTCGAGCTCTCCCTGTTGGCCTCGGCCGAACGCTGGAAGCTCCCGCCGGTGTCGCTGCTGACCCGCAAGGCCGCCAAGCCCGTCGACCGGCGGATGATCGAGAAGGGCGGCCAGACGCTGGAGGCGACGCTGCAGGAGTTCGGCGTCGACGCCCGCATGGTCGGGATGACGGTGGGGCCGACCGTGACCCGCTACGAGCTCGAGCTCGGGCCCGGCGTGAAGGTCAACAAGGTGACCAGCCTGGGGCATGACATCGCCTACGCCATGGCCAGCCCGGACGTGCGGATCATCGCTCCGATCCCGGGCCGCTCGGCCATCGGCGTCGAGGTGCCCAACCGCCAGCGCCAGCTCGTCAACCTCGGCGACATCCTCGACTCCGAGGAGGCGGCCAAGCTGACCCACCCGCTCGAGGTCGGCCTCGGGCGGGACATCGCCGGCCGTCCCTTCTCCGTGAACCTGGCCGCGATGCCCCACCTGCTCATTGCCGGGGCCACCGGGGCGGGCAAGTCGAGCTGTATCAACTCGCTCATCACCAGCGTCCTGGTGCGGTCCACGCCGGATCAGGTCCGCATGATCCTGATCGACCCCAAGCGGGTGGAACTGGGGCAGTACAACGACGTGCCCCACCTGCTGACCCCCGTCGTGGTCAACCCGAAGAAGGCGGCCAACGCCCTCGACTGGGCGGTCCGGGAGATGGAGCTGCGCTACGACCTGCTGCACGAGGTCGGCGTTCGCGACATCACCGGCTACAACGCCGCCTTCGACCGGGGGGACCTGCGCCGGACCGAAGCCGAACTCCTGACCCGCGGCGGCACGACCTACGAACGCCTCCCGTTCATCCTGGTCGTGGTCGACGAGCTGGCCGACCTCATGATGGTGGCGGCCCGCGACGTCGAGACGAGCATCTGTCGGATCGCCCAGATGGCCCGCGCCGTCGGCATCCACCTGGTCATTGCCACCCAGCGGCCGTCGGTGGACGTCATCACCGGCGTCATCAAGGCCAACGTCCCGTCCCGGCTGGCGTTCTCGGTCTCCAGCCTGGCCGACTCCCGGGTCATCCTCGACACTCAGGGCGCCGAAAAACTGATCGGCCAGGGCGACATGCTGCTGCTCACGGCGAGTTCCAGCCGGCCCCAACGGATCCAGGGCGCGTGGGTGGAGGAGGCCGACATCAACAAGGTGGTGGCCCATTGGCGCCGCCAGACCTCGGAACTGCGTTACGTCGAGGGCCTAGCTGGGGAAGAAAGCGATGGGCCGAGGGACTCCATCGAGGCGGAGAACGGTGACGACCTGCTGGAAGAGGCGATGGAGATGGTCGTGCGCAGCCGGTTGGGTTCCACCAGCATGCTGCAGCGTAAGCTCCGAGTAGGGTTCTCCCGGGCGGGGCGCCTGATGGATCTTCTCGAGCGGCGTGGAGTAGTCGGGCCGTCGGAGGGTTCGAAGGCCAGGGCCGTGCTGATGACCATCGAAGAACTGGAGCAGCTCCAGGGCCGCATGTGACCTCTGGTCATTGCCACGACCCCCTTGCCGCTGGGAACGAGACGCAACTAACGTTGCTGGTGTGAAGTAGCGGTAACCAGGAGGATCCTATGAAACGCATCTCCGTCGCACTATCTGCCGCCCTCGCTGTCCTGGTCGTGGGTACCGCATCGGCTCGGGTGCCGGATACGGCGGCCGTCAAGACCAAGCCGGTGGTCGCTCCGCTCCGCACGGCGTCGTCCGGTACGGGGACTGTCGACTCCGTCGCCCGCCTGACCGGTGTGGACTCGGTCGCCGTCCTTCGGCGGGCGGCCGACCTGCTTCCCGGCGGCCTGCCGCAGGTACTGAACGACATCCTGGCCGGCCTTCCGGTCGGCGAAGAGCTCGGCCCAGAAATCGGCACGGGCCCCGTCCTCGGCGGGGAGCTGCCTGACCCCTCCGTGGGTCTGTCGTCGGAGCCCGCCCCGGTGGCGGAGCAGGCCGAGCCGCAGTCGGAGCCGGCCGCGGAACCCGCCGCCGCGCCGGCCGCTGAACCGGCACCGCGGCTCGGTCAGGTTCAAGCGCAGCAGGTCACCGAGCGGTTCCCCGGTCTGCCGGCCACGGGCCACGCCGCCTACAGCGCGGGCGCCACCATTCACGTCGACGCGCTCCAGGCGGCTGGCACCCGACTGGCCAATACCGACGTCGCCTTCTCCGGTGCCACCTTCAGCTCCGCCGCGCTCAGCGGCACCCTGGCCAACGAGATGGCCAGGATCGTCAGCCCGCAGCTCGGCGCCGGCGCCGGGTTCGGGCGGGGGAGTGGCCTCGAGCTCGGGATCGCCCAGCCGGCCAGCGGCGACCCCCAGCTGACATTGGCCGACAAGGCCGAGGCGAAGTCACCGCCCACCACCGACCTGATCAGCAACGAGGTCGGGCCGGTGGCCGCCGACCCCGTGGCCATCGCCCGCCTGCTGCGCGGCCAGGCCCAGAGCCGGGCCGCCGCCGCCTGCACCACCGGTGTCGACCTCTCCTACGGACAGGGCCTCGCCGCCGACGTCGGCCTGGTCCAGACCGGAACCACCCACCTGCTCGACACCACCGCCGCCACCCCGGATCGCGGTGTCTCCCAGTCGACCTCCCGCACGTTCCTCGTGCAGCAGTCCGGGACGAACCCCGGCCCGATCGCCAAGTTCGGGCTGGCTTCCGAGGTTCGTCAGACCATCGCTCCTGTGACCCTGCTGTCGGGCACCCCGGGCGCGTTCACGCTCGAGTTCCTGGGCGAGTGGGTGCTCCGGGCCACGGCCGACGGCAAGACCGGCAAGGTCTTCTATGGCCCCGGTGAGGTGTCGCCCAGCACGCCCGTGCTGCGTATCCTCCAGGGCACCAACCTCACCGAGGTGACCCTCCAGCAGCTGCTCGGCCCGACCGGTCTTGAGATCGAGATCCCCGGCGTGGCCGAGATCATCATCGGCGAAGACCCCCGGGCCATCGGCGGCAACGTCGACTCGAAGCCCACCGAGACGGCCACCGCCGCCAGCGCGGCCGTGGACGTCGTGCGGGTCCGCCTGCTCGACCAGGGCGACGTTCGGGTCGCCGACCTGCGCATCGGCCACATGGAGGTCGCCACCGCCGTCCCCGCCGGGGGCATCGAGTGCGGCATCGGGCTGCTCAAGAAGTCCGACAAGGAGAGCGTGAAGGTCGGCGAGAGCTTCGTCTGGACCGTCACCGTCACCAACCCCAACGACTGCGTCCTCACCAGTGTGAAGGTGGTCGACACGATCTCGACGACCCCGAACGTCCTCTACTCCATCGCCTCCTCGGAGCCGAAGGCGTCGTCGCAGACGGGGAACAGCCTGACCTGGAACGATGTCGGCCCGATCCAACCGGGCGGCAAGAAGGACCTTGTGATCAACATGAAGGTGTCGCCCGATTCGCAGGGCGGGCGCTTCACCGATGACGCGGTGGCCACCGGCATCTGCGGCCCGGCCGCCGGCCAGGCCAACGCCGGCACGGGTGTCCCCCTCGAGGCCCGGGTGTCGCTCAACATCCCCGAGGTCCTGCGGGTGGCGCAGGCCTTGGCCGAACTGCCCCGGACCGGTGGGCTCTTCACCGCCCTGCCCGCCCTGCTCCTGACGACGCTCGGTCTCGGGCTCCGGCGGGCCTCCCGCCGCCGGAAGTCCGAGTAACCGAAGGCCGGGTAACCAGCACCGACTGAAGCGTGACGCGTGAAGGCGGGGCCTTTCGGCCCCGCCTTGTCGCGTCTGGGGGGTGTGCGGGGCTTGGCGTTACGCGGCCCGGATCCCGCGGGTCCCGCCGAGGGTCTCGTCGGCCGCGGCCCGGTCGTGGGTCATCCAGCCGAAGGCGGCCCGCCACGGGACGGTCATTCCGGCAACGATGAAGCCGGTCATGATGATGCCCATGTCGCGGCTGCGGGTGGCGACGCCGAAGGCCTCGAACAGCGAGTAGTCGAGGGCCCACACGGCACCGAGGCCAAGGACGAACGTGAACACCGAGCGAAAGCCGGTGACCGCGGGCACAGCCCCGTCGATGAAGTCCACGAGCTTGACGATGGCGAGGGCCAGCAGCGCCACGATGGCGAACTGGTACATGCAACACCTCCTGGGTGTTTTTCGAGGCCTCCGTTGGCCTCTCACCGAGTTGGACCCACGCCGACGGCGAAGGTGACATGGGGTGTTGTGAGATTTGTACAGTTCCCCGGCTGTTAGTCGCTCTGATCGTCTAAACGGGTGCGCAGTTCACCGAGCAGCTGGCCAATGGCTGACAGGTGCTCCTCGATCCGGATGATGTAGGCCTCGGGTGACGTGTCGGGAACCTCGTCGTCGACCTCGATCTCCCGGATGACCGCCTCGGCCCACTCCCACTTGTTGTCGGGCACGAGGATGGTTCCGGTGGCGTCGGCGCCGGGGCCCGACCAATCCACCATCACCGAGATTCCGGCCGTCTCCAGACGCCGCCGCAGGATCTGGGCCTCGAGGCGGGAGTAGTCGCCCAGTTCGACGAGGTCGGTGCCTTCGGCGCCGTCGTCGTCGCTGTTGACGTCGACGTCGACGTCGACGTCGGCGCCGTCGTCGTCGCGCGGGTCGCCGCGGCTTTCAGGGGGACGCGTTTCGGCCACCAGTTCCACCCGGCAGTCGCTGCAGTAACTCGACCCGACGGTGTACTCGGCTCCGCACGAGGGACACCAGACGGCGGGAGCGCTCATGGTTCGCAGTTTAGGCACAGGCCGGAGAAAGCCTTGGGGCCGGGGCTACCGGTACGCTGGGCGCCCATGCCCCGCTCTGCCGGGCGTTTCTGGGTGGAGACCCTCGGGTGCCCCAAGAACGCCGTCGACTCCGACAAGGTCACCGCCAGCCTTCTCTCCGACGGGATGGAGCGCGCCCCGTCCGCGGAGGAGGCCGACCTGGTCGTGGTCAACACCTGTGCCTTCGTGGAGGCCGCCCGGCAGGAATCAATCGAGACGGTGCTGGCCCTGTCCGAGGGGCGACGGGACGGTGCCCGGCTGGTGGTCACCGGTTGCCTGGCCGAGCGCTACGGCGACCAGCTGGCCGCGGCCCTGCCCGAGGCCGACGCGGTCGTCGGCTTCGCCCGGGAGGGCTCGATCTCCGAGGTCGTGCTGCGCCGCCCGCCCAAGGGTGGGCCCCGGGATCTGCTCGAGTTGCCCCGTCCGGCTCCGGCGGCGCCCTGGGCGTATCTCAAGGTGGCCGAAGGCTGCGACCGCACCTGTGCCTTCTGCGCGATCCCCTCCTTCCGGGGGAAGCAGCGGTCCCGCACCCCGGAGTCCATCGGGGCCGAGGCCCGCTCGCTGGTGGAGCAGGGCGTAAGGGAGCTCGTCCTCGTGGCCCAGGATCTCGCCTGGTACGGCCGGGACGCCGGGGAGGCCGGGTCCCTAGCGCCGTTGCTGCGCCGGCTCGACCGCCTGTCGGCCGACGGCCTGGCCCGGGTGCGGCTCCTCTACCTCTATCCCTCTCAGGTGCGCGATCCGCTGATCAGTACGATGCTGGAGCTGCCCACGGTCGTTCCCTACTTCGACCTGTCCCTCCAGCATGCCGCCCCCGGCCTGCTCCGGCGGATGCAGCGGTGGGGGAGTGGCGAGCGTTTCCTCTCGGCCATCGAGGGCATCCGGCGCCAGGAACCGGCCGCCGCCTTCCGCTCTTCCTTCATCGTCGGCTTCCCCGGCGAGACGGAGGACGATCACGAGGAGTTGCTGTCCTTCCTTTCCGCCGCCGGGCTCGACTGGGCCGGTTTCTTCCCCTTCTCGGCGGAGGAGGGGACGACCGCCGCCACCATGGACGGCGGCGTGGATCCGGCGCTGGTGGCCGAGCGGCTCGCGGAACTCGGCGAGGTCCAGGACCGCATCACCCAGGCGGCCCGTGACGCGTTGGTGGGTCAGGTGGTCGAAGTTCTGGTGGACGGCACGGTTTTGGTGGATGGCGCAGCGATGAAGGCGACGGTGGGGCGGACTCATCGTGAGGCGCCCGAGATCGACGGGGAGGTGCGCCTCGTGCGCGGCGGGGTCGCCAAGGGCCGCGGCCGGAGCCGCCTGGCGCCCGGCACGATCGTCGAGGCCGAGGTCCTGGAAGCCATCGGCCCGGATCTGGTGGCCCGCTCCCTCCCGGCCGGGCAGGCGCACGCCGAGGCCGGATGACCAGCTTCCCGTCCAGGCTTCCCCGCTTCGGGCCGAGCGCGCTGCTGACTCCGGCCAACCTGGTGACCGGCGCCCGGTTCGCCCTCACCGTTCCCCTGCTGGCCGTCATCTCCACCGAGGGACCGTCGTGGCGGGCGGCCATCGGCTGGATCCTCCTCGGTTCAACCGACGGGCTCGACGGTTGGTTGGCCCGCCGTGACGGTACGACCCGCTCCGGCGCGTTTCTCGACCCGCTGGCCGACAAGTTCCTCGCCCTCGGCGGCCTCGTCGCTCTGGCGGGCCGAGGCGTCTTCCCCTGGCCCCCGGTCGTCTTGATCGCCTTCCGGGAGGTGGCCGTATCCGCCTACCGGACGACGGCCGGCCGGCGGGGCGTCTCGCTGCCGGCCCGGGCTCTGGGCAAATTCAAGATCGTGCTGCAGATCGTGGCCGTCGGGCTCGCCCTCTGTCCCCTGACGGACTCGCCGGCCGCCCTGGCCGAGAGCGTGCTGTGGGTCGCACTGGCCCTCACCCTGGTGTCCGGGCTGGATCTTCTCCGCCACGCCCAACGCCCGCCGGCCCCATGAGGTGCGAAGTCCTGGCGGTCGGGACCGAGTTGCTGCTCGGCCAGATCGTCGACACCAACAGCGCATGGATCGGCGAGCAACTCGCGGCCGTGGGGATCGACAGTTACCTCCACGTGGTGGCGGGCGACAACCAGGCCCGTCTGGTGGAGACGCTCCGCTGGATGCTCGAGTCCACCGACGCCGTCCTCGTGTGCGGAGGGCTGGGGCCGACCCCCGACGACCTGACCCGGGAGGTCATCGCCGAGGTCATGGGCGTCGGCCTGCGGCGCGACGAAGAGCTGGTCGACGAGATCCGGGAACTGTTCATGAGCCGGGGCCGGGCGATGCCGCCGAGCAACCTGCGCCAAGGCGACGTGCCCGAGGGTGCGGAGGCGATCCACAACCCGCTCGGCACCGCACCCGGGCTCAAGGGCACGCTGCGCGACAAGGTGATCTACGCCGTGCCCGGTGTGCCCTACGAGATGCAGGCGATGGTGATGGGCGCCGTCCTGCCCGACCTCCTCGAGCGAGCGGGAGAGCAGGCTGTGATCGTGTCGCGCTCCCTGCGCACGTGGGGGATCGCGGAATCGGCGCTGGCCGAGCGGATCGCGCCGAGGGTTGACGCCCAGACGAATCCGACGATCGCCTTCCTGGCCCGGGGCATCGAGGGGATCTACGTGCGGATCACGGCCAAGGCGGCCAACGAGGCCGAGGCCCGTGCCCTCATCGGGGTGGAGGAGCAGGCGCTGCGGGCGGAGCTGGGCGACCTGATCTTCGGCGCCGACGACGACGGGATGGAAGCCGTCGTCATCAACCTGCTCAAGGCGCGGGGCTGGACGCTCGGGGTCGCCGAGTCCGTCACCGGCGGCCTGGTCGGCTCCCGGCTGGCCGAGGTGCCGGGGTCGAGCGATGTGTTCCGCGGGTCGATCGTCTCCTACGCGACCGACGTGAAGCGCGAGTTGTTGGGCGTCACGGCCGAGAAGGTGGTTTCGGCGGAGTCGGCCGTCCAGATGGCCGAGGGGGCTCGCCGGGCCCTGGGGGCCGACGTCGGGATCAGCGTGACCGGCGTGGCCGGTCCGGCCGAACAGGACGGGCAACCCGTCGGTACGGTCTTCTTCGGCGTGGC
Source organism: uncultured Burkholderiales bacterium (assembly GCA_964502185.1). Lineage (GTDB taxonomy): Bacteria > Actinomycetota > Acidimicrobiia > IMCC26256 > BP-133 > CAZCVW01. The sequence continues at coordinate 2,719 of CAZCVW010000026.1, read as the reverse complement.
CTTACCGGAGGGAGAAGCCGAGGCGGTGGAGGGCCGCCTCCCCGGTGACCGTCCGCGCATCCGGCAGTTCTCCACCATCTCGCTGCTCAACCTGCTGCGCCTGCGCCTCCTCGATCTGCCCGGGAGCGGGGTTCTCTGAGCTCGCCCGAGGTCGGACGGGCCTTCCTGGCCGCCTGCCCGCCGGCCGAGGTGCTCGACGCCATCGAGGCGGCGGTGGAGCCGGCTCGCCGCTCGCCCAGCGTCCGGAACATGACAGTCGGCCCGCGGTGGGCGAATCGGGAAAAGTGGCACCTGACGCTGCAGTTTCTCGGCCCCGTGCCGGCCCAGGGTCCGGTGGTCGCCGCCACCAGGGCGGTGACGGCGGTCCAGGCGCCGTTCCCGTTCCGCCTGGGCGGGGCCGGGGCGTTCCCGAGCCTGTGGCGGGCCAAGGTCATCTGGATCGGGGCGGCCGAGGGCGGCGAACCGTTGGCCGGATTGGCCTCGGCGGTCGGAGCGGCGCTTGGTCCGGTTGGCTATGCGCCGGAGGCGCGGCGGTTCCGTCCGCATCTGACCGTGGCGCGGCTGCGGGACCCGGTGGACGTGCGGGCCGCCGTGGACGCCATCGGCCAGGAAGCCGTCGGCCCGGCCTGGACGGTGACCGAGGTGGTGCTCTTCGCCAGCCGGCTGTCGCCGGAGGGCGCGACGTACTCGGTGCTGGAACGCTTCCCGCTCAGCGGACCCGGACGAGGCGCAGCGTGTCGGTGACCGGCGTGGGCTCCACGGGCGAGCCGACCACGACGGCGACGACGTCGCCGGAGCGCACGACTCCCCGCTTCACGGCCGCCTCGACGGCGAACCACACCGTGTCGTCGGTGGTCCGCCGGACTTCGTCGATGACGGGGGTCACGCCCCAGGCCATGCGGAGTTGGCGGGCGGTGCGGACGGACGGGGTGACGCCCAGCAGCGGCATGGTGGGCCGGAAGCGGGACACGGCCCGGGCGGTTCGGCCCGAGGCGGTGCAGGCGATGATGGCGGAGGCTTCCGAATCGATGGCGGCTCGCCAGGCGGCGGCCGAGATGGCGGCGGTGATCCGGACCTCGGGCGGGGCGCCGTGCGCCTCGGCCTGTTGCTGCCGGCCGAGGTTGCGACCCCAGCCGTGGTAGTCGAAGTCGGCCTCGGCCCGGGCGGCCACCTTGGCCATGGTGGCGACGGCCGTGACGGGGTTGGCGCCGATGGCGGTCTCGGCCGAAAGCATGAGGGCGCTCGATCCGTCGAAGACGGCGTTGGCCACGTCCGACACCTCGGCCCGGGTCGGCACCTGCGCCGCCACCATGGACTCGAGCATCTGGGTGGCGGTGATGACCGGACGGCCGTAGGCGACGCCCGCCCGGATGATCCGCTTCTGGTGATGGGGCACATCCTCGAGGGCGCACCGGATGCCGAGGTCGCCGCGGGCCACCATCACGCCGTCGGCGGTGGCGATGATGGCCTCGACGTCGTCGACGGCTTCCTGGGTCTCGATCTTGGCCACCAGCATCGGGCCCTCGCCCTCCAAACTGTGATTCGTCAGGCCGTGATCAGCGAGGGCGGCCCGGGCCCGGTTCACGTCGGCGGCGCTGCGGACGAAGGAGATGGCCACGGCGTCGACCCCGGCCTTGGCCACGGCCTCGAGCAGGCGGAGGTCGCTGTCGGTGGGAGAGCTCATTGACAGGCGACCCGCCGGTAGCGCCACGCCCGGACGGCCCCGGGCCCAGCCGCCCACGGTGACCTCGACCATCGCCCGCTGCTCGTTGACCTCCCGCACGAGGAACTGGAGGGCGCCGTCGCCGAGCCGGATCCGGTCGCCGGGCTGCAGGTCGCTCAAGAGGCCGGGATGGTCGACGGGGACCCGGGCGGACGTGCTCGGTTCGGTGCCGTCGCCGGGGACGAACTCGAGGACGGTCCCGTCCCCCAGGTGGATCCCGCCTTCCGGGAAGACACCCGAGCGGATCTTGGGGCCGGGCAGGTCGGCCAGGATCCCGACCCAGGGATCGACCGACCGGATCCGCTCGATGCGCTCGAGCGTCTCCTCCAGCGGGCCGTGGGCGAGGGACAGGCGGGCCACGTCCATCCCGGCCTCGACCATGGCGGCCAGGGTCGACGGGTCCTCGGAGGCGGGGCCCACGGTGGCGACGATCTTCGTTCGGCGTGGCATACGAGGGCGAAGGCTACTCGTCGAAATGCTGGACCCGAACAGCCGTTCGGTCTAGGATTGTCACAGTCGTGGAATTCCATGACTGTGGTTATTGTCACACCCCCCGGGTACTCTCCCTCGAGGCGACTTCCCCCGTGTGTGACGGCTACAACCCAGGGAGGGTTCAGTGGAGCGAGACAAGGCCCTCGATATGGCGCTCGGCCAGATCGAGAAGCAGTTCGGCAAGGGCTCGATCATGAGGTTGGGCGAGAACGCCCACATGAGGATCGACACGATCTCGACGGGGGCGTTGGCGCTCGACATCGCCCTCGGGGTGGGCGGGCTGCCCCGCGGCCGGATCGTCGAGATCTACGGTCCCGAGTCGTCGGGGAAGTCGACCCTGGCCATGCATGTGGTGGCCGAGGCGCAGCGCAACGGTGGGGCCTGCGCCTACATCGACGCCGAGCACGCCATGGACCCGGTGTACGCCAAGGCCATCGGTGTGAACATCGACGACCTGCTCATCTCCCAGCCGGACACGGGGGAGCAGGGCCTCGAGATCGCCGA
>CAZCVW010000025.1:0-17567 GCA_964502185.1 uncultured Burkholderiales bacterium | reverse complement strand
GGCGGAAACCCCGCCGCTCCGGGAGGCGAGCCGGCCCGGGGAACCCGAGGCGGAGTGGCTGAAGCGGGTGAGCGAAGCCGATATCCCCTCGCCCCGGCAACTGGCCGAGGGGATCGCCCGCGGCTCGGAGACCGGCCTGCGGACCCTGGCCGTCCGTTTCGACGACGTGACCGGCGACCTCTGGGGTGCCCCTGACCCGGCGGGGGATCGGGAGCGCTCGGCGCTCCTCGCGCTCAGCCTGCTCGTGCAGGAGGAGTCGGCCCGCCTCGCCCAGGCGGCCACCCGGCTTCCGGCCGGCGAACCCGCCGACCGGCTCACCGCCGTGGCCCGGCGGTTGGCTCTGCTCGGAGAGGGCCTCACCGAGCCGGGGGTGCGGGGCGCGGCGTCGGGTCTCGACCCGGCTCTCCTGCGCGACACCGGCCCGTAACTCCGGGCTGCGGTAAAAAATCTGTGGAGGATCGGGCGGGGCCCGTCTTGGGCCGCGCCGGGGGGCGTTGACCCTACCGGGGAGACCTCGGAGGCGATGTGAACGAGACGCTCGGCGGCCTCCTGCCCGGGATCGGCTTCGAGAAGGGCGAGTACTTCCGCACGAACCAGTGCGTAGTGCCGGTGCGGCTGACCAACGGTGAATTTGTGGCCCACGACGCCGCCGAGAGCTTCGTGTGCGCACCCGGCTGGAAACCGGTCGGGACCTAGGGGGACTGAGCGATGAACGACGACACCATGGCTGTTCAGGCCGACGGCTTTGGCGACCCGGCCGCCCCAGGCACATGGAGGCGGCCGAGCCGCTCGCCGAAGGCCTGTCCGCCCGGGGTGTCGTGGTCCGCTTCGGTGGCCTGGTCGCTCTCTCCGGCGTCAGCGTCGAAGCCCCCCGGGGTCGCATCACCGGGCTGATCGGTCCCAACGGCGCCGGCAAGACCACCCTGTTCAACGTGTGCTGCGGCTTCCAGAAGGCCGACGAGGGCAGTGTGAGTTTGGATGGCGCGGACATCTCCGGGGAGAGCCCGGCCCGGCGGGCCCGCCTCGGCCTCGGCCGCACCTTCCAGCGTATGGAGCTGTTCGGGTCGCTGACCGTCCGCGAGAACGTGGAACTGGCCGCCGAGGCGGGCCCGGCGAGGGCGAGATCTCCAACCTGGCCTGGCGGGAGGACCACAACGCTCTCCTGCGACTCCAGGAGACGTACCGGGGCATGCCGGAATCGGACAGCCCCGCCGCCGTCGTCCAAAGGCGGGAGGCGGAAACGCGGCCACGACCGAGTTGGGCCGGGCCGCGGCCCGCTCCTTGGGCGCGGCGCGGTGCGAGGAGGGCAAGCTCGGCGACCCCGAAGACGTCTTCTACCTGACCCGGGAGGAGCTGCTGGCGCCCACGCCGCCGGCCAACGCCAAGGAGCTGGTGGCCTTCCGCCGCGAGCGGCGGGAGGAGTACCTGACGCTGGCCATCCGACACGTGGACGGGGATGCCCACCCCGCAACGGATCGAGGCGTCGGAGGCCGCGGGGGCGCCGCCTCCGCACCGGCGACATGGTGCGCATCGACGGCAACACCGGCGCGGTCACGGTATTGAGCCGGGACTAGGACGGGCAGGGTGGCCGCGCGGCGCGTCCCCGGACGGTCGTCAGCGCGACAACCTAGGCCCGCGCCGTGGCAGCCTTGCCCTCGTGGACCGTCCCCGCCTCCGCCCGCTGGCGCTGTTGTTCGGCCGCTTGAGCCTGACGTCGTTCGGGGGGCCGGCCGCCCACATCGCCATGATGCGGGAAGCCCTGGTGGTGCGGCGCCAGTGGCTCTCCGACCCCGAGTTCCTCGACCTGGTCGGCGCCAGCAGCGCCCTGCCCGGACCGACCTCCACCGAGGTGTCGATGTACACCGGGCGGCGCTGGGCGGGGATCCCCGGCCTGGTGGTCGCCGGCCTGGCCTTCATCGTCCCGGCGGCCGTGGTCATGGGCGTGCTCGCCTGGGCCTACGTCCGGTTCGGGACGCGCCCCGCCGCCGAGGGGTTGTTCCGGGGGATCCAACCGGTGGTGGTGGCCGTGGTGGCCGTCGCCGTGGCCGGCCTGGGCCGGACCGCCCTCAAGAACGGCGTGATGGTCGCCATCGGCGTGGCCGTGCTCGCCGCCTACCTGGCCGGGGTCAACGAGCCCGTGCTCCTGTTCCTGGCCGCCGCCGTCGCCGCGATGGCCGTCCGCCGCCCGTTCCGGACGTCCGGGTTGCCCGTCCTGGTCCTCCCGTTCACCGTCTCCATCGGCATCGGCTCCATCGGCATCGGCGGGGCGGTGGCCCGCCCCGCAAGCGACGTCGACCTCGCCCAGCTCTTCGCCGTGTTCCTGAAGATCGGCGCGCTGCTCTTCGGGAGCGGCTACGTCCTGCTGGCCTTCCTCCGCAACGACCTGGTGCTCGACCGGGCCTGGCTCACCGAACGCCAGCTCCTCGACGCCATCGCCATCGGGCAGGCGACCCCCGGGCCGCTGTTCACCACCGCCACCTTCGTCGGCTACCTGCTGGCGGGCGCGAAGGGGGCGGTGGTGGCGACCGTGGCGATCTTCCTCCCGTCCTTCGTCATGGTCGCCGCCCTCGACCCGATCGTCACCCGGATGCGGCGCTCACCGGTGGCCGGTGCCGCCCTCGACGGCCTCAACGTCGCCGCGGTGGCCCTCATGGCCGGTGTGACCTGGTTTCTGGCCAAGGACGCGGTGGTGGACGGGCCGAGCGCCCTCATCGCCGCCGCCGCCGCCGTCGCCCTGCTCCGCTGGCGGGTCGACCCGGCCTGGCTGGTCGGCGCCGGAGCGCTGACCGGGCTCGTCTTGTTCGGATGAGCCCCCTGGCTAACCGGAGCCGAACCCGGGGCTGAACCGGGGCTGAACCGGGAAAGGGAGGTTTCGCCCGCATCGGGGACGAAGTTTTGCAACCGATGACCCACCGTCACGCCCCTGTGCAGCGTCGCGTCCGGATCCTGGCCCTCCTCGCCCTGTTGACGGTCGCGCTGGCCGGGGTCGTCGAGGTCCGGGGGGCGCCCGGGGAGACGACCACCTCCACCACCGCGACGACGGCACCGCGGCCGCCGCCGGCCTCGTCCATCACCCCGGAGAGCACCCCACCGGCCACGGCCGGGGAGGCGGAGACGACGACGTCGACCACCACCGGTCAACCGGTGGCCGCCGCCGAACCGGCCCGGGGGAGCGCGGCCAAGGGTTCCGCGCCGTCGTCCACCGCGACGTCGAGTGCGCCGGCCCCGAAACTGGTGGCCGCGGCGGCACCGGCGCCGCCGGCCAACGGCACGCTGACACCGGCCGGACCTTTGACGACCTCCAGCCCGGCTCCAGCCAGCGCCGGTCCCGCCGACGGCTCCAAGCAGGAGAGCGCCGCGCTGTCCGCCGTCCGCCCTGGTCTGGCGGATTCGGAGGGAGCCCTCAGCCTGGGCGCCCTGATTGCCCTGGCCGTGTTCGTCTCCGGCGGAGGCGCCGCCCTCGCCCTCCACCGCAAGCCCTGACTGTTCCCTGAAGCCAGAACCCGGGATCGCTTCAGAGAACCAGAGTTCCCTGAAGCTGCGGAGCCGCACATTTGGGCGGCCATTACCCCACCCAGGCGTACCCCGGCTGACCTGGGAGAACGGCTTCAATTGCGGGTTTCGGGCTTATCTTGGCTCCCCACGAAGGCGTTCCCTCGACAGGGCGGACCACGGTGTGCCGAGCCCCCGTCACCGCAGCACTGGCGTACGGTACGGCGGTGACATAGCTGATTGGGGTCAGGCCCCTCCGAACCCGACCGGAGAGAACACTCCCCGATGATCGACCCTGATCGAACGGACCCACGGAGGGACACTGTTGTCAGCCACAACCCTCGGTTCGAAGGTATCCCAGCGATTCGAGCAACTCGTCAGCGGCCACGACGTCGTCGTCCGCCTGTTCGCACGGGCCCTGATGCGCTTCTCGCTGGTGGAGGACCGGCGGTTCTTCGACCCGGGCGACTTTCCCTGGACCGCCGTGCTGGAGGCGAACTGGGGGCCGATCCGCGCTGAACTCGACAGCCTGCTGCAGTTGCGGGAGGAGCTGCCCAACCTCCAGGACCTCTGGCCCGAGCAGCGCCGGCTGACGACCGACGACCGCTGGAAGACCTACTTCTTCTTCGGCTACGGCGTGAAGGCCCAGCGCAACTGCGCCCGCCTTCCGCACACCACGCGGGTCCTCGAGAGCATCCCCGGCCTGATGACGGCCTTCTTCTCCGTGCTCGGGCCCCACAAGCACCTGCCCGAGCACCGCGGCCAGTTAAAGGGGGTGCTCCGCTATCACCTCGCCCTGCGGGTACCAGAGCCGGCCACGGCGAGCGGCATCACCGTCGGCGGGGAGACGGCCCACTGGGCCGAAGGCAAGTGCCTGGTGTTCGACGACACCTTTCCCCACTACGCCTGGAACGACACCGACGAGGACCGCGTCGTGCTCTTCATCGACGTCCTGCGCCCCCTGCGGGCCCCGGTCTCCTGGCTCAACCGGGCCTTGATCACCGTCGTGGGCCGCGCCCCCATGCTCCGCAAGGCCTGGGAGAACTACGACGCGTGGGAACGCGAGTTCGATCGGCGCTGGGCCGCCGCCGGGGCAGGAACGCCCGGCGCAGGCGGCGCCCCTCGAGGTCCCGAGGGCGGCCGGTAAGCGCCTGTCCCTCCCGAGGGCGCCCCCGCTGGAACCGAGACCGGCGGGGGAGCCCTTGGCGAGGCCTCGCGGGACTCACTTCAGCAGGCCGGCCACCACGTTGATCGTCATGGCCATGATGAACACGGTGTGGACCACCGCCCAGGAGACGACGACGCTGAGCACCGCCATCGCCACGAGAGCGGCGGCGCCATTGCCTTTGGCATGAGCCGCCTTGACCAGAGTGAATCCGACACCCAGACGAGGAAGACGCCCGCCGCTGAACGCCTGATAATCATCATTATCGAGCAATGGAATCTCGGAATCCACAATAGAGACGCGCCCGACAGTTCCCTGTTCTTCCCTCAGAGTGATATGCCCCATCAATCTCATCAAATGGGCCGACCGCTGGAACACCTGACCATCACCTATTGGCGCGCGCTCTAACGCTGTTAATATCGCGTGTCTTGGAATCGCCTACTTAACCTCGGCCAAGCGTCCAGGACCGCCTAGTGGCTGTCGGTTGTCGCACACCTCGATTGACTCGAAGAGGGGACTATGGCACTTCAGGAGGCTTCCAGCCGGCGTGTCGTCCACGCTAGCTGCCCGCACGACTGCCCCGACGCCTGCGCCATGCTCGTGACGGTGGAGGACGGCCGGGTGACCGGCGTCCGGGGGGATCCCGACCATCCGTTCACCCGGGGCTCATTGTGCGCCAAAGTAACCGACTACGAGGTCCGCGCCTACCACCCCGACCGGGTCCTCTACCCGATGCGGCGGGTGGGACCGAAGGGCGTGGGCAGATTCGAGCGGATCGGGTGGGACGAGGCCATCGGGGAGATCTGTGACCGATTCCGGCGGATCACCGTCGAGTACGGCAGTCAGGCGATCCTGCCCTACAGCTACGCCGGGAACATGGCGGTCCTCAACGGGATCCCCGTCGGCGACGCCTTCATGCACCGCCTAGGGGCGACGATCCTCGAGCGCACGGTCTGTGGCTCGTGCCGGGCCTCGGCGCTGGTCGCCACCCTCGGCCCCGCCTTCATCGATCCCGAAAGTATCGTCCACTCGCGCTACATCCTGATCTGGGGCGCGAACGTCCTCACGAGCAACCAGCACCTGTGGCCCTTCATCCGCGAGGCCCGCCGGCGGGGCGCCAAGGTCGTGGTTGTCGACGCGTACCGCACCCGGACGGCGGCGCAGGCCGACTGGTTCATCCCCCTCCGGCCGGGCACCGATGGCGCGCTCGCCCTCGGGCTCATGCACGTGATCGTCGCCGAGGGCTTGATCGACGAGGACTACGTCGAGCGGCACACGACCGGGTTCGACGAACTTGCCGCCCGGGTGGCCGCCTTCCCACCTGAGCGCGTGGCCGGGTTGACCGGCGTTCCCGCGGCCGACGTGCAGAACCTGGCACGGGAGTTTGCCAGCACCCAGCCGTCGCTCATTCGGGTTGGCATCGCCGTCGAGCGCAGCGCCCAGGGTGGGCAGGCCTGCCGGGCCATCTTCAGCCTGCCGGCGTTGGTCGGGTCGTGGCGTCACGTCGGCGGCGGGGTCCTGGAGATGCCGACGTGGGGCTTCCCAATCAAGTGGGATGCACTCTCCCGTCCCGAGTGGATCCAGCCCGGCACCCGAGTGGTCAACATGCTCCAGGTCGGCCGGGCCCTCACCGGCGCCGTCCCCTTGGACCCGCCCATCAAGGCGGTCCTCGTCTACAACGCCAACCCCGTGGTCGCCGCCCCCGAGCAGGAACTCGTCGTGGAGGGGTTCGGCCAAGAAGATCTCTTCACCGTGGTGCACGACCTCTTCGTGACCGACACGGCCCGGTACGCCGACTTCTTACTTCCGGCAACCACCGCGCTCGAGCACTTCGACCTGACGTGGTCGTACGGGCACCTCTACCTGAACGCCAGCGTCCCGGCGATCGAACCCCTCGGTGAGGCGGTGCCCAACACCGAGCTGTTCCGCCGGCTGGCGGCGGGGATGGGCTTCACTGACGAATGGTTCAAGCTCACCGACGAGCAGATGGCCGTCGAGGCCATCGACTGGTCGGCGCCCGCCGCCGAGGGCTTGTCCCTGGAACAGCTCAAGGAGAAGGGCTGGGCCCGGCTCAGCCTGCCCTCTCGCGACGAATGGGCCCCCCACGCGGAGGGCAACTTCCCCACCCCATCGGGGAAGGTGGAGTTCGTCTCGTCGCTCATCGCGGACTCCGGGGGTCCGATGGTGCTGCCGCTTTTCCGAGAGGGCTCCGCCGAAGAGCCGGACTGGCACCCGCTCGATCCGCTGCCTGACTACATCCCGCCCGGCGATGCTGTGCACCCGCTCACCATGGTCTCGCCCAAACCGCATGCCTTCCTCAACTCTACGTACGCCAATCAGGAGCGCCAGCGGACGATAGAGGGCCCCCAGCCTGTCCTCATGAATGGGGCCGACGCCGCCGCCCGGGCCATCGCGCACGGCCGTCAGGTCCGGGTGTTCAATGACTTGGGGTGCTTCCTGGGCGTTGCACACCTCCGCGGGGACGTCGTCTCTGGCGTGATTGTGTGTCCCCACGGGCGCTGGCGCGCCGGCGGGGCGTCGACCGTCAACGCCACTGTCACAGCCGAGCTCACCGACCTGGGCAATGGGCCTCGCCTCTCGGACGTTCGCGTCGAAGTCGAGCTGGCGTCCGGTGGTAACTCCGAGATGTGAGCTTCCGACGTTGCCGGCTCCCCATAAGCCTGCCTTCCGGGCCTCAACGGTCCGTCAGCAGGTGTCCGTCAAACCGGGGCAAGAACAGTGAGCATGTCACGGGCCGCTAACTTTCGGGGTCATCGTGGCCACGACCTGCTACCGACACACCGACCGCGCCACCGGACGAGCCTGCACCCGCTGCGGACGGCCGGCCTGTGCCGACTGCCTGCACGACGCACCCGTCGGTTCGCACTGCGCCGAATGCGTCAAGGCCGGCCGCCCACCGGCCGCCGAACGGATCCGCCGCTCGGCCGCCGCCGCCGGCCCGATCGCCACCAAGGTGATCATCGCCCTGAACGTGCTCGTCTTCGCCGCCGTCGCGCTCGAGGGTGGCGAGTTCATGGGCCGGGCCGGGGGCAGCCGCCTGCAGGCCGAGCTCGCGCTGTTCGGACCGGCGGTGACGAACGGGGAGTGGTACCGGCTGATCACGGCCGGCTTCGTCCACTACGGGCTGCTCCACCTGGCCTTCAACATGGTGATCCTCTACCGCTTCGGGTCGATGCTGGAACCGGCGCTGGGCCGGATCCGGCTCGTGGCGCTCTATCTGGCGGCGCTGCTCGGCGGGTCGTTCGGGGCGGTGTTGCTGGACCCCAACGCCTTCACCGCCGGTGCCTCCGGGGCGGTCTTCGGGTTGGTCGCCGCCTCCGCCCTCGGCCTGCGCCAGCGGGGGATCGACGTGTGGCAGAGCGGTGTCGGCCCGCTCCTCGCCGTGAACCTGGTCTTCACGTTCGCGATTCCCGGGATCTCGATCGGCGGCCACATCGGCGGCATGATCGGCGGCGCCGTGGTCGGCGAAGCGATGCTCCGCACCCCGCCGACGGCCCGCTACATCGTCCAGGGCGTCATCCTCGCCGCGGCCGTCTGCGCCCTGGAGATGGCCGGGTCCCTCTGGACCGCTGGTCGCTAATGGTCCGTCGCTCAAGCGCGGTCGAGACCCGTCGACAAGAGGGAGGTGAGCATCTTCCGTCCCGCCGCCCCGGCCTCGCTCTCGGCCCGCATGCTCGGCGCAGCCATGATCGGCATGCAGGAGGCGATGGTTGCCCCGCGGCTGACTGATCACTCAGTTGGGCACTTTCTACGTACAATCTCGACATGCCTTACCGGGGTGGGTGCCCCGGAGTGACGGGAGGACGGCGGACAATGGCGAGGCCGAAGTCCAAAGACCTGGGGACGGCGCCCGTCCGCCCCTTCGCCCGGGTCGGCGACGCCAGCCTCGTGGAACGGCGGCGGGCCCAGATCGTGGAGGCGGCCACCCGCCTGGTGGCCCGGCAGGGTTTCGCCAAGACCGTGGTTCGCGACATCGCCGCCGAAGCCAACATCTCCGTGGGTCTGGTCTACGAATACGTGCGCTCCAAGGAGGACATCCTCTTCCTCATCTACGAGCACTGGTCGGCCGTGTGGGGCGAGGGGCTGGACAAGGCGATCTCGCAGACGGCGGATCCCATCGAGCGCCTCGATGCGGCGGTCAACTTCCTCGTCAAGGTGGCCGACAAGCACGCCGACGTCACGCACCTGTTCTACCGGGAGGCGGGCAACCTGGCCGACCAGGGCCGCGACCTGGCCAAGAACACCGAGACCCGCATGGTGGAACAGCTGGCCGGGCTGGTGGACGACGCCAAGGCCGCCGAGCTGCTGCGGCCCGAGACGGACTCGACGGCCATGGCCACCAGCCTGATCCTCCTCTGCCATGGTTGGGTGCTGAAGGGCTACCTCCTGAAGAAGGGGCGGACGCCGTCCTCCTACGCCGAAGGCGTCGTGGAGACGGCGGTGCAGGGCTGGGCCACGCCGCTGGGCCGGAAGGCCTGGGAGCGCCACCGGGCCTGAAGCCGACCGCAGGATGTCACTGGCCAGCAGGAGGCCTCCCGGTACCCCTGGGGGTCGCCCGGAGAGGAGGAACACGGCCGGTCAGCGGGTGACGGTCAGCGTGCCCACCATGCCCGCCTGGGTATGGCCCGGCTCCCGGCAGAGGAGCCGGTAGGCGCCGGGTTTGTCGAGGTCGACGTCGAACGTGGCCGTCTCTCCGCCGGGAATGCTGCGGGCGCCGAGGACGGTGCCCTCCGGTGAGACGACGGCCAACTCGTGGTAGAGAGCGCCTTCGTTCGTGAAGACGATCGGGTGCCGGCCCGGGCTGGTCCTGAGCCCCTCCGGGGAAAACGCCATCTCCGTTCCCACGATCCGGATCTCCTGCCCGATGACGGCGGGCGGGCTGTCCTTGCCGCACGCTCCCAGCCCGACGGCGGCGGTGACGGCGACGGCGACCGTGGCCAACGTGCGGACCCACATGGTGACCTCCTCGGTGTCACCTGACGTCGGATCGAGGTCCGCACCGGCGCGACCGTGACGTGGCTCAACCGGGAGCCGGCCGACTACCCGCTGGTCCGTGGGGGTCACGAGATCTTCAGCGAGTACTAAGGGCGTTCGAGTCGCCGAACATCGCTCCCGGGGACGAGTGGGCGCACCGCTTCGTCTGGCCGTGGTCTACAGGTACCGTTGCGGGTGGCATCCCGGCACGGGGCCGATCCGTCGGCCGGTGAGCTTCTGGGGGATGATCCGCACGTAGAACGGCCGGTCCCCCGGGGCCCACGGCTCGGCAGCCGCCGATCTCGTGCGGTCGGCCAGGTCGGCGGCGTGCCGGTCGGTGACGACTTCGGCGAGGCCGTGGACGACCACGCTCCAGCCGGAGCGCTCCTCGTCGTCCAGCTCGTCGACCTCGAAGGTCACGTTGGCGTGGTCGGCTGCCTCCAGTTTCGTCCCGGGGGACGTCCGGAAGACGATGATGTCACCGTCGAGGGCGTAGTTCACCGGGTAGATCCGGGGCTCGTGCCCGGCGATGACCGCCAGCCGGCCCACCTGCTGGGATCTCAGGAGCCGCCGGCACTCATCGCCGGTCAGTTCTTGTCCCCCCGCCGTCGTGTCGCTCATGGGTCGCTCCTCTCGACGTGTTCACCTTGCCACCGTTTCGACGGCTCGTTCACTGCCAGGATCGGCTGGAGCGCCCCCCGCCGGGCAGGGCCGAACGTCCCTTTACCGGGACCGGTGGTCCCGACACGGCCTCTCACAGCGGCCGGGCGAGGCGTTCGGGGACCCGCCATTCGAGCAGCGTGCCGCAGCCGTCACCAGCACCGATCTCGAGCCGGCCGCACAAACCGGTTGAATTGCCGGGGCGCCTCGGGGGTAAGTTCCTGGCATGTCGATCCAGCAGCCCACCCAGCAGGAGGTCGCCGAGGCGACGGCGGCCGCCGAGGCCACCATGCGGCCCCAGAAGGTGCCGATCAACGTGTACGAGACGAGCGGCGCCCTCGTCATCATCGCCCCGATGCCGGCGGTGACCCCCGATGACGTGTGCATCGAGATCCGGTCCGGCTGCGTGCGCTTCTGGGCGAAGCTGCGCAGCGCCGGCCCCCGGGAGTACCTGATCAAAGAATGGGACTACGGCGGCTACGAGCGCGAAGTTGACCTGCCCGAAGGCTACGGCGGCCGCCTCGAAGCCACCCTCACCAACGGCCAGCTCGCCATACGCGTCCTCCGGGGCCAATCCGAAGGCACCGTCACGATCAAGCCCACCCCGTCCGCCTGAAGCAGTTGCTGTCGCGCTCAGCGCCCTCAGAGGGCCTCGAGCGCGACAGCAACTCGGATCGAGGACGGGCGTCGGGCCTGCGACGGCCGGTCACTCAGCGGGGTTTCAGGCCTCGACCCGCACCATCGGCCCATGCTCGTCGAGCCCCACGCCCCTGCACCCGCGCCCTTGCCCTACGTCGAGAGCCGCGTCTCCCGCACCGCCGCACCGATCGACGTCTTCGAACCGGTGCCGTACCTGTCGATCCTCCGCCGGGGACGGCGCCTCATCGCCGCCGGCGCCCTGGCCGGCCTCATCGCCGGACTGGCCTGGGCGGGCGCGTCCAAGCCCAGCTACGTCGCCCACGCCCAGGTCCTCGTCCGGCCCGTGCGGACCAACCCGTTCGACGTCGGTGCCGGCCCCGACAAGAACGTCAACATGTTCACCGAAAGGGAACTGGCCCGCTCCGGCGTCGTGGCCGAGGCGGCCCGGCGGCGCATGGGCCCAGGCACGATAAGCCCGGACCAGACGGCCAGTTCCCTCCGGGCGCACCTGACGGTCAACGTCGGCGGTAGCACGCACCTGCTCGCCTTCGATTACAAAGCGCGCTCGGCGGAGGCCGCCCGCCTGGGTTCGCAGGCGTTCGCCGAGTCGTACCTTGAGATTCAGCGTCTCCAGGCGGCCGCCGTGCGGGACCGCCGCCGGGCCGACCTGGAGGCGACCCTCGCCCCCATCGCCGCATCCCAGGCCGAGGCCCAGGCAACCCTCGGGCGATCCGCGGCGGGCAGTTCGGGGGCGGCGGCGGCCAAGGCCGCGCTCGTCGAACTGAACAGCCGGGCCAAGGCCGTCCACGAGGACCTGGCCACCCTCGCCACCGTCGACCCCAACGGCGGCGGCGGGGCCATCGTGTCCGACGCCTCGCGTCCCACCCACCTGGCCGGGCCGTCGACCGCCACCACCGGTGCGTCGGGCCTCCTGATCGGACTCGTCGCCGGGGTCCTGATCGCCTTCACCCGCAACAAGTCGGACGGACGGCTCTGGAGCCGGGCCGACGTCGAGACTCCGCTCGGAGCGCCCTTCCTCGGCGCCCTGCCTTCGGCTCGGCGCCGGAGGGCCACGGGAACGGACGTCGAGGACAGAGACGCGCTGCGGATGCTTCGCACCCGGCTCCAGCTGATCGCCGAGCGGCACGGGCACCGGACGATCCTGGTGGTCGCCCCCACCTCCCGGTCGTCGTCGGCCGGGGCCGCGGCCGCCGCCGCCGCCCTCGCCGACTCGCTGACCGGGATCGGGCGCCGCGTCGTGCTGATGTCCACCCGCGACAGCGACGACACGGTCCTCCACTCCTCGGGCCTGCACGACCTGCTGACCGAGCATCGCCGCTCGGCCGACTTCGTCCTCGTCGACGCCCCGCCCGCCCTCGAGAGCTCGGAGTGCCTGGCCCTCCTGCCCGAGGTCGACGGCGTCGTGCTCGTGGCCGACGCCCGCCACACCCGGGCCGGCGACCTCAGCGAGGCCCGGCGCCTGTTCGCCGAGGCCGGCGTGCCCATCCTCGGCGCCGTCGTGCAGGGCCTACGGGGCTAACCGGTATCGCCTCCGGGGCTAACAGGAATCGCGGCCCGAGTCCGTGTAGGTGGCCCCGGCGGCGGGCAGAAAGGCCCAGCTGTACCCGGTGGGTTCGAGGGTCAGCTGCAGCACCCCCCAGATTCCGTCGCCGTGGGCCTCGCGGTTGGGAGCGGGCAGGGCCGTGAACCGCGCCTGGGGACCTCCGCCCGTTCCGACCACGAACTGCCGCATCCCCGAGGGATCGGCGTTGCCCTTGGAGTCCTGACGGGCGAAGCGCTCGTAGACGTGCCGGTGGCCGGAGAGGACGACGTCGGCGCCGTCGGCCTGGAGGACCTGCCACACGTCGGACATCTTCGTGTCCTCCGGGTCGTCCTGGCCGACGCCCGGTTCCCGGGCCGTCGTGAAGTACCGGGGATGGTGCCAGTAGGCGAGGGTGCAGGAGGAGGAGTTGGCGGCGAGGTCGGCGCGCAGCCACTCGACCATCGCATCGCCGTCGGTGCAGCCCCCGACCTCTTTGCAGGCGCTGTTGAGGGCGACCACGTGCCAGGCTCCGACGTCGTAGCTGTAGTAGCCCTTGGCCGGGTCGCCGGCGGCAGTGCCGAAGTAGCCGTAGTACCCGGGCCCGCCCGGTTCCACGTAGTCGTGGTTCCCGGGGACGGGCCGGGTGCGGACCTTGTGCCGGCCCCACGACGGGTCGTAACAGTTGACGTACTCCGCCGCGGTGCCGTCGGGGTAGGCGCCATCGCCGAGCATGGCGACCGTCCCGGCCTGGGCGTCGAGCAGGGCCGCGGTCGCCTCGTCGCCCTCGGAGTCACACTCGGCGATGTCACCGGCGGCGAGAATCACGGTCTCGCCCGCCGCCGCCGCCTCCTCCGGAACGCCAGAGACGCTCAGGCCGCTTCCGGCCAGGATCGCGGCAAAGCCGCTGGCCAACCACCGTCGCCACGTATCGTTGTCTCGCATCGGGCGGCAGCATGTCGATCGGGCGCTGAACCGCCACTGAACGCGACGCCTTCGGCCGCGTGAGATCAGCCTCCGGCCGCCTCAGGGCAGCACGGGGAGGCGCACGACGAGGCGGGCCCCCGAACCGTCACCGCCGGCGACGACGGTCCCGCCGTGGGCGGTCACGATCTCCCGCACGATGGCCAGGCCGAGGCCGGCACCGCCGCCGTGGCGGGTCCGGGCCTCGTCGAGCCGGGCGAAGCGCTCGAACACCCGCTCCCGGTCCTCGGGCGGGATACCGGGCCCGTCGTCGGTCACCACCAGGGTGGCCCAGCGGCTGCCGTCGTCTTCGCTGAGTTCGATGCCGACCGCCGACGCGGCGTACCGCTCGGCGTTGTCGAGCAGGTTGCGGACGGTCCGGGTGAGGTCCTCCCGGCGGCCGAGCACGGCGGCGGGGGAGACCTTCGAGGTGTCGACCCGGATCCGCCGGTAGCCCCGCAGACGGGTGGCCTCGGCCAGCACGACGTCGTCCAGGTCGACCGGGGTCGGCTGCGCCCGGGGGGCGGCCCCCTCGTCGGCCCGGGCCAGGTACAGGAGATCCTTGACCAGGCTCTCCATGCGCCGGTTGTCCTCCAGCAGGTCGGCTCCGGTCACCGCCCAGTCGGTCACCTCGGGGTGGGCCAGCGCCACCTCGAGCTCCGTCCGGACGGAGGCCAGGGGGCTCTGGAGTTCGTGAGAGGCGTCGCCGACGAACCGCCGCTGCTGGGCGACGGCCGTCTCCAGCCGGTCGAGCAGGGCGTTCATCGTGCGGGCCAAGCGGGCCACCTCGTCCCCCGAGGAGGGGACGGGCACGCGGCGGTCGAGGGCCCGCTCGGACATCTCGGCCACCTCGGCCCGGATCGCCTCCACGGGCCGCAACGCCCGCCCCGTCGTCACCCAGGCGGTGGCGGCCACCAGCACGACGAGGAGCGGCAGCCCACGCAGGACGAAAGACCGCACCCGGGCGGTCGTCTCGTGCACGGGCAGCAGGCTGACGCCGGCGTACACCCGGTGGGCACCTCCGGGACCGGGAGCCTCCAGCCCCCAGACCCGGAACTCACCGTCGTCGACGGGCAGGCCGCCCAGGGTGTGGGAGGCGCCGTGGAGCCCCGCCGTGGGAAAGCGGGCGAGCGGAGGTTTCCCGACCACGTTGGCGGTGGAGGCGATGACCCGGCCCGCCGGATCCAGCACCTGCACGAAGGCCGGTTCGTCGCCGAAGGTGGCCAGCTCGGGGGGCAGCGTTCCCTGCTCCAGCAACGCGGCGATGTCGAAGGCCCGGATCTCCGCGATCTCGTCGATGTCGGCGACGAGCGAGCTCTTGAGCAGCGAGAGCATTCCGAGCACGCCGACGAGGAGCGCCACCCCGACCACCAGGGTGGCCGCCGCCGTCGTGCGGCCGCGGACCGAGGCCAGCGCCCGGAACGGCCTCACCCGATCAGGCCCCTTCCGGGTCGAGGCGGTACCCGAGCAGGCGAAGCGTCTGGATCGACTTGCGCCCGAAGGGCTCGTCGATCCGCATGCGGAGATGGCGGATGAACACCTCGACCACGTTCGGGTCGCCGTCGAAGGCGAAGTCCCACACGTGCTCGAGGATCTCGGTCTTGGACAGCACCTCGCCCTGGCGGCGCATGAGGAACTCGAGCAGGGCGAACTGCTTGGGCGTGAGCCTGACCGGCGTCTGGCCGCGCCACACCTCATGCGACGACGGGTCGAGCCGCAGGTCGCCGCAGGTGAGCACCGGCGGCCGCGCCCGCCGGCCCCGCCGGAGGAGCGCCCGCAGGCGGGCCACGAGCACGACGTAGGAGAACGGCTTGGACAGGTAGTCGTCGGCGCCGGTGTCGAGCGCCTCCGCCTCGTCCAGCTCTCCGTCCTTGGCCGTGAGCATCAGGATCGGCGTCCACACGCCCGCCGCCCGGAGGTCCGCGCACACCCGGTAGCCGTTGCGCTTCGGCAGCATGATGTCGAGGACGATCGCGTCGTACTCGACCTCCCGGCCCCGCCAGAGCCCGTCGTCCCCGTCGAGGGCGACGTCGACGGCGAAACCTTCGGCTTCGAGGCCGCGCTTGATGGAGCGGGCCAGATGGACTTCGTCTTCGACCACGAGGATGCGCACCACCCGACTGTGACGGGGGACAGCTGACGGCCGGCTGAAGGCCGGCTGAACCGCCTACGACTCGGGCGGTTCGTCCTCGAGCGGCCGCTTCTTGCCGACGAACCAGATCACGACCGGCACCACGATGAACCCGACGGCCAGCGCGCTGACCAACCCCCGCCAGCGTTCGTCGACGACGGCCAGCAGGACGATCACGATCGGCAGGCCCACGGCCAGCACCAAAGCGGCGGCGGCGACGACGACACGCACGTAAATCGGCCTGGGTTCGGTCATTGGCGCCACCCTAGGTCCATCACCACGAGCATCTCGTTGACGGGCACGTTCATCTGCTCAGCGACGGGCGCGGGTAGGGTCCGCGGCGCGATGGATCTCTCCTTCACGCCCGAACAGCAGGCCATGCGGGCGGAGGCGGCCGCCTTCGTCCAGGCCGAGCTCGACGCCGGCACCATTCAGCCGGCCGGCAACAGCTGGCTGAGCGGCTTCGACCGCGACCTGTCCAAACGGATCGCGGCCAAGGGCTGGATCGGCCTGACCTGGCCGACCCGCTACGGCGGCGCCGGGCGGAGTTACGTCGACCGCCTCACCGTTTACGAGCCGTTCCTGGCCGCCGGCGCCCCGCTCGGGTCGCACTGGATGGCCGACCGCCAGATGGCCCCGTCCATCCTGGCCCACGGCACCGAGGAGCAGAAGGAGCGGTACCTCCCCGAGATCCGGTCGGGGGACGCCACCTACTGCATCGGCATGTCCGAACCCCAGGCCGGCAGCGACCTGGCCGGGGTCCGCACCCGGGCGGTGCGCTCCGGCGACGGCTGGGTGGTCAACGGCCACAAGATCTGGACCAGCCTGGCCCACCACGCCGACTACATCTACCTCCTGGCCCGGACCGATACCGACTCGGAGCGGCACGAGGGCCTCTCCGAGCTCATCGTCCCCCTGCGGGCCGGCGGCGTGACGGTGACGCCGATCAACGAGATGTCGGGGGCCTCCCACTTCAACGAGGTTTTCTTCGAGGAGGTGGCCGTCCCGCCCGATGCGCTGATCGGCACCGAGGGCCAGGGTTGGCGCCAGGTCACCGGCCAGCTCGGCTACGAGCGGGCCGGCCTCGAGCGGGTCATGAGCGTCTGGCCGATGCTCGAGGCCATGCGGGCTGAGCTGGCCGGGGATGGGGCTGCGGCCGGGGCCGGGGCCGATCCCCGCCGCCTGGAGGAACTCGGCGAACTCGAGGCCGCCGCCCTGGTGGCCCGCCAGTTCCTGTTCCGGGCGGCGGCGGTGGCCGACGAGGGCCGCGCCCCCGACCACGAGGCGGCCATGGCCAAGGTGCTGGCCACCACCGTCGAGCAGCAGATGGTCGAGGTGGCCTCCCGCTGGGCGGGGCCGGCCGCCCGCCTCGCCCCGGACAGCCCCGGCACCGCCTTCGGCGGGCACCTGTTCCCGGCGTGGCTGGTGGCGCCGAGCTTTTCCATCCGGGGCGGCACGAACGAGATCCTGCGGGGCATCGTGGCCCGCCGGGCACTGGGCCTGTAGGGGGCGGCGCGTGGACTTCCGACTCACGGACGACGAGACCGCCGTGCTGGAGGCCGCCGCCCTGGTGGCCGGAGCCGCCGATCCCTGGGCCGCGCTGGTCACCGGCGGCTGGCTGGACCTGCTGGTCGACGACCCGGACAACGGCCTGGCCTACCTCGGCCTGGTGGCGGAACGGTTGGGGGCGGCGGCCACCTCCGTTCCCCTCGCCGGGACGGGCGCCGTGTGGCCCACCCTCTTCGGCACCTCCGCCGGCGGACGGCGGGTGGGGGTGGCCGGCGCCGGTACGGGTCTGCCCGCCGGACTGTGTGAGGACGGCGCCGGGGCGGACGTGGTGGTCGTGCTCGAGGACAACGGGGCGCGCGCCCACGACGCGTTCGACTGTGAACCGGCCGGCGGACTCGACGGCGACGCCCTCGCCCGGCTGACCCTCTCGGGCGACGCCTCCGCCCGTTGCGACGACGCCGCCCGCGTCCGGG
>CAZCVW010000024.1:4546-17828 GCA_964502185.1 uncultured Burkholderiales bacterium | reverse complement strand
CGGAGGCGACGAGCCAGTAGCCGGCCCCGGACGGGGTGGCGGCCATCCCGACGATCGGCTGGTTGAGGGTGATGGCGCCGGTGGAGCCGTAGAACTTGGCGTCGCCGAAGCTGAAGATGCCGCCGTCCCGGGCGACGAACCAGTAGCCGTTGCCCTTCGGGGCCGTGGTCATCCCCACGATGGGCTGGTTCAGCTTGATGGCGCCCGTGGACCCCAGGAAGGTGGCATTCCCGTAGCTGAAGATGCCTCCGTCGGAGGCGACCAGGCGGTAGCCGGTGTCGCAGGTGATGGGCAGCGGGTCGGTCGAGTCGGCGCCGAGGCGGCGGGCGTTCTTGCGGTGCATGGGCCAGGGCGCCGACGTGGGCGTCGGGATGTCGAAGGCGTGGACGACGCCCACCTTGTTGGCGTCGAACCCGGCCGACACCAGCGCCCACTTGGAGCCCAGCTGGCCGATGGCCACGCTGTTCTTGTGGTTGAGGTTCTCGGACAGGCCGCTGTCGATCCGGCGCAGGTTCTCGTCGAGGAGCAGGACCTTCGCCTCGGTGGCGATCACGATCTCGAGGCCGCTGCGGCCGTTCGTGTCGGCGATCACCGGGGAGGACAGGATCTCGATGTCCGAGGAGACGAACGTCTTGCGGTTCCCGTTGGCGTAGAAGGCGTCGAGGGCGCCGCCGGCCGGGTTCCCGTTGACGTAGTTGTTGCTGCCCACGACCACGTCGGTCTTGCCGTCGCCGTCGAGGTCGGCCAGGGCCGGGGCGGACAGGAACGTCGTGTTGAAGGTGGTCGTCTTGGGCCACCCCGGTGTGTTCGACCCGTCGTCGAGGTGGAAGGCCCAGACCTTGTTGGAGTCGCCGCACTGGTTCCGGTGCCGGCAGTAGAAGGCGCCCGACCCGGTGACCACTTCGAGGCGGCCGTCGCCGTTCACGTCGCCGATGGCGGCGGAGCTCTGGAACGTCTCGGTGCTCGTCCGCCGCCACCGCTCCACCAGCGCCCCGCTCCGGTAGGCGAGGGACCGGAAGTTCCCGCCGTTGTGGGAGTCGCCCTTCACCGCCGGGTTCTCGGTGGCGTCCCCGCCGATGAAGATCTCGGCCGTCCCGTCCCGCTCGATGTCGTAGAGCGCCGGGGAGGACCAGACGGAGTCACGGTTGTCGAACTCGGCCACCACGCCGCAGTTGGCGTTGGTGACCCGGATGATGTGGTCGAAGGCGCCGTAGACGGCCTCGTTGCGGCCGTCACCGTCGACATCGCCGATGGCCGGCGCGTTCCAGACGGCCGTGCCCTCCCGGCCCAGGTTGGTCACGAGGTTGCAGCGGCGCTGGCCGTTGCCGTTGAAGACGTTGAGGCCGCCGCGCTGGTCGGAAAACTCCAGCGAGCCGACCCCGACGATCACCTCGTTCTTGCCGTCGTTGTCGAGGTCGCCCACCGCCGGGCTCGAGGCCACGGCCGCCGTCGCCGTCGCCGGCCAACCGGGCAGCGCGGCACCGGCCGCGTCGTAGGCGTAGACCTTGCCGTCGAGACCGCCCACCACCACGTCGTTGCTGCCGTCACCGTTCACGTCGGCGATCACCGGCGACGACCAGTACAGGTAGGCGCCCGGCGCCCGGCGCTCCCAGCGCTGCGTGATCCCGGCGACGGCGGCGGAGGCGCCGGGGGCCGGGATGAGAGCGGCACCGCCGAGCAGGGCGGAAACCAGAACGGCGAGACGGCGGCGGGTCATAGGTGGTCCTCGGGAGAGGGACGGGTCACTGTATGTGATCGGCGGTTGACTCCCGCGACCTTAGACGAACGCGCTCCGTGGTTGGAAGCGCCCAATCTTTGCCAGTGGCTAGTGTCCGCCGCCGTGGCAGGAACTGGGGTCAGCCGGTGGACGTGGGCGCTGGTCGTGGCCGGCGTCGGACTGGGCCTCGTCCTGCGCGTCTGGATCCTGTCGTCCCATGCGCTCGGCACCGTCGACATGGACGAGGCCGTCTCGGGGCTCATGGCCCGGCACGTCTTCGACGGCGACGTGAAGGTGTTCTTCTGGGGCCAGTCCTACGGCGGAACCCAGGAAGCCTTCGCCACCGGGGCGCTCTTCGCCGTCTTCGGGGCGAGCGCCCTCGCCCTCAAGATCGTGCCCGTCCTCCTCTACGCGGCCGCCGCGCTGCTGGTGTGGCGGGTCGGCCGGCGCATCGTCGGGGAACCGGCGGCCATGATCGCCGCCGTCGTGTTCTGGATCGGCCCCACGTTCTTCGTGCTCCGCTCCACCAAGGCCTACGGCTTCTACGGCACCGCCTGGGTCGTGGGCCTGGCCATCCTGTTGGCCGCCCTGCGGCTCCGGGACCGGGTGACCACCGCCGAGGTCGCCTGGCTCGGCTTCCTGGTCGGACTCGGCTGGTGGGCGACACCCCAGGTCGTCTTCGTGGCCGTCCCCACGTCTGTCTGGCTCTGCCTGCGGGCGCCGAGGGTGCTGCGGCAGGCGCCCGTGGCCGCCGGCAGTGCCCTCGTCGGCGCCTCTCCCTGGCTCGTCTGGAACGTCACCCACGGGTGGGGTTCGCTCGACACCGCCATCTTCGCCGGCATCCCCGACAACAGCTACCTCGACCACCTGCGGGGTTTCTTCAACCCCCTGCTGCCCATGGCCTTGGGCCTGCGGGTGCCGTACAGCCGCAAGTGGATCCTGGGCGAGGGATGGAGCAAGGCGGTCTATCTGGCGCTCCTCGTCGCCTTCGCCGCCGCCGTCGTCCGGTGGCTCCTGCGCTCGCCGCGGCACCGGGGCAGCGCTGATCTCGCCGGCAATGGCGAGGTGCTGCTGCTGATCGCCGTCGCCTACCCCTTCCTGTACTCGCTGTCCCCCACCGCCTTCTACCTCGACGAGTGCCGGTACCTGTTCCTCCTCTCGCCCGTCGTCGCCCTCCTCGTCGCCGGGGTTCTGTCGGACCCGGTCCGGCAATGGGCCGGCGTGGCCGCCGTGGCCTTCTTGTCCGTGGCGGGGCTGCGCGAGATCAACGTGCCCGACGGGCAGGCGCCCCGGTCGCTCCGCCCCCTCCTCCGCGCGCTGGAGCAGCGCGGGGTGGAGCACCTGTTCGCCCCGTACCGCATCGCCAACCGGATCACCTTCGACAGCGACGAGGAGATCATCGCCGCCCCCCTGGCCGGCGGGCGCTGGCCCCCGCACTACCGGGCGGTGCACGACAGCCCGAGCCCGGCCTACGCCTTCGCCCAGGGGACACCGGAACAGGCGCAGTTCGAAGAGGCCCTGGCCCGCCGCCAGGTGACGGCCGAGAAGACGACCGTCGGCGTCTTCGACGTGTACGAACCCGCCACCCGCTTCCTCCCCGAGGACTGGTAGGGCCCCGGCTACGCTCCGGCGTGGTGGACATCCCTTCGCTAGCCACGCGCCAGGCCGTGACCGACGAGGTCGCCGCCGCCGCCCGCGCCCTCGAAGAAGCCGGCGATCCCGCCTTCCCCCGCGAGTACATCTCCCGGGTGCGCACCGCCACCGCCGCCCTCGGCCTGGGCGACGACACCGACGCCGGCGTGCGCCACGCCGCCCTCCTGCTCGAGTCGCAGTCGGCCATCGACACCAACGTGCCGGTGGCCGGCGCCTCCCGGGCGCGGCGCCTCATCAAGCTCTTGGCCAAGAAGCTGGTCGGCTGGTACCTCCGCTATGTCGGGGACCAGGTCAGCGTCCTCGGCCGGTCCGCCGCCCACCTCGGCCTGGCCGTGGCCGACCGGGTCGAACGCCTCGACGCCGACCGGGCCCGCCTGGAAGCCGAGGTCGACAGCCTGCGGGCCCGGGTGGCCGAACTGGAAGCAGCCCAGAAGCGTTGACGGCCGTCCATCAGTTCCTGCCCGTCCTGGCCGCCGGCGACGCCATCGGTAACCACGTGCTGCGGACTGCGCGCATCCTGCGCGACGCCGGCTACGAGAGCGAGATCTTCGCCGCCGACATCCACCCGCCGGTCCGCCGCTACGCCCGCAGCTACCTCGAGTACCCGGCGGGATCAGGTCAGCGGTCAGGCCCGCGATCAGGCCAGCCCGGCGCCCCGCCGGCCTGGCTGCTCTACCACCTGTCCACGGGCAGCCCGATGGCCGCCTGGCTGGCCGAGCGGCCCGAACCGCTGGCCGTCGACTACCACAACATCACCCCTGCCGAGTACTTCGACCGGTGGTATCCGCCGGGCGCCGAGGTGGCCCGGGCGGCCCGGGCCGAGATGCGCAAGCTCGCTTCCCACACCCGCTTCGCCCTCGCCGACTCGTCCTACAACGCCGCCGAACTCGACGCCGAGGGCTACGCCGACACAGCCGTCGCCCCGATCCTCATCGACTTCTCCGAGTACGAAGCCTCGCCGGACCGGGCCACCCTGGCCCGCCTCGAGCGCCGGGCCGAACGGGGCGGCGCCCACTGGCTGTTCGTCGGCCGGATCTCGGCCAACAAGTGCCAGCACGACGTGATCGGCGCCTTTGCCGTCTACCGCAAGCTGTTCGACCCCAAGGCCCGCCTGTCGATCATCGGGGGCCGCACCGCCCTCCTCTACTCCCGGGCCCTGGAACTCCTGGCCGCCAACCTCGGGGTGGCCGACGCCGTCGACTTCACCGACTCGCTCTCGTTCGAGAAGCTCCTCGCCTACTTCAAGTCCGCCGACGTCTTCGTGTCCCTCTCCGAGCACGAAGGTTTCTGCGTCCCGGCGGTGGAGGCGATGCATTTCGGCGTGCCCGTCGTCGCCCTCGGCAGCACCGCCGTGCCCGAGACGGTGGCCGACGCCGGGGTGCTGCTCGACGACCGTGATCCGCTCATCGCCGCCGGCGCCGTGCACCGGGTCCTGACCGACGGCGCCTTGCGGGAGTCGCTGGTGGCAGCCGGCCACCGCCGGGTCGAGCACTTCTCTTTTGAGAACAACCGCCGGCGCCTCCTGGCCGGCGTCGAAGCGGGGCTGGCCGCCCATGCCTAACGGGTCAGCCAACCCCAAGCGGATCGCTTTCGTCCCGCCCCGCTACGGCGAGGACGTCGTCGGGGGCGCCGAACTCGTGCTCCGCCAGGCCGCCCACGGCCTGGCCGCCCGGGGCTGGGACGTCGACGTGCTCACCACCTGCGCCCGCGACCACTACACCTGGGCCAACGCCTACCCGGAGGGCACCTTCACCGACGGGTCGCTGACCGTCCGCCGCTTCCCGGTGGTCCACGACATCGACCGGCGCGAACGCGACCGCCTCGACCGTTGCCTCCAGGTCGGCATCCCCCTCGACGCCGACGAGCAGCGGGCCTGGGTCAACGGCCACTTCCGGGTCCCCGACCTCTTCCACCACCTGGTGGCCGAGGGCCGCCGCTACCGGGCCATCGTCTTCTCGCCCTACCTGTTCTGGACAACCGTGGTCGGCCTCACCGCCGCGCCGGACCGGTCGATCGTGATCCCGTGCCTCCACGACGAGGTCTTCGCCTACCTCGACGTGTTCCGCCCGGTGCTGGCCGACCCCGCCCAGGTCTGGTTCATGTCGGAACCCGAGCACCAGCTGGCCCACCGGATCGGGCCGGTGACGGCCAACCATCCGGTCACCGGCGAAGGGGTCCTGGTCCCCGACTCCTACGACCCGGACGGGTTCCGCCGCCGGTACGGCATCACCCGCCCATTCGTGCTCTTCGCCGGCCGGCGAGAACCGCTCAAAGGCTGGAACGACCTCCTCGTGGGGTTCGAGCGGGCCGTCGTCCGCCTCGGCGTCGACCTCGACCTCGTGACCTTCGGGGTGGGCTGGACGGCGCCGCCGCCGGAGATCGCCGGGCGCGTCATCGACCTCGGCTACCTCCCGCAGGAAGACGTGGCCAACGCCTTCGCGGCGGCGGCCGCCTACGTGCAGCCCAGCCCGATGGAGAGCTTCTCCCGCACGATCATGGAGGCGTGGCTGGCGGGCACGCCCGTGATCGCCAGCGGCCGCAGCGACGTCGTCCGCTGGCACTGCGAACGCTCCGGCGCCGGCCTCGTCTACACCGACGAGCACGAACTCGCCCAGTGCCTGGCCCTGGTGGCCGACAACCCCGACGCCCTGCGCCCGCTGGCCGCCGCCGGGCGCGACTACGTCCTCACCCACTACACGTGGGACGTCGCCCTCGACCGGATGGAGAAGGCGCTGGAGGCGATGCCGTGACGTCTCTCGTGCTGGTCTACGGGCCCTACCCGCCCGACCCCGGTCCGGAGCCGGCCGTCACGCTCGCCACCGTCCGGGGCCTGATCGGTGAGGGGGCCAAGGTCGAGGTCGTCTCTCCCCTGCCCTCGGGAGCCCACCACCACGCCGACGTGGTCGGCCTGCGGGGCAGCCTCCGCTTCGCCCGGTTGGTGCTCACCTCGCGGCCGAGGAAGGTCGTCGCCCACCTCGACCCGGGTGTGCTGCGGGTCCGCCGGGGGGGCCGGAAGGAGTTGGCCGCCCGCCGGCTGCTCGGGCTGGCCCTGCGGGATGCCACCGTGCACCTCGGCGACCTGTCGGGCCGCCTCGACGCGCCCTACGTCGCCCTCGCGCTGGGCCGGGTCGGCGACGTCACGGTGACCTCGGCCGGCGACCGGGAGGCGGTGGTCGCCGCCGGTGTCGCTCCGGCCAAGGTGACCGTCGTGAGCCCGGCCGTGGAGAACCCGACACGGTCGGCCGCCGCCCCGGCCGCTGCCTCCGCCCTTGGCCCCGCTCCGTGGGCGGTCGGCGACACGCCGAGCCGGGAGACGCTCGAAGCCGAGGTCCGCCGGCGGGCGGCGAACGACCGGGCCGTTTCTGCCGGCCAAGTCACGGCCGCTCTCATCGCGGCCGAAGACCCCGACCCCCATCGCGGCCCCCTCAGCCGCATCTCCCCCTATCACGCGGCCGCGCCCGTCGGCTCCCCCCGGCTGCTGGCCCGCCTCGTGAAGCAGGTCGTGTGGCGGCTCACGAAGTTCGAACTCGAACCCGTGGTCGACCACGTCAACCTCCTGCACCGCGCCGCGGTCGAGGAGCTGGCCGCTCAGCCCGGCCCAGACGGAACGAGCCCAGACGGAACGAGCGACGCCGGTTCGGCCAGCAGCCCGTAGAGGGCTTCGGCCACCTCGGGGAGCGACGCCTCGCCACCCGGCAGCACGCTCACCTTCGGCCGGTCGGCGGCGGCGATATCGAGCAAAGCCAGTTCGGCTGCGGCCGTCGACAGGACGACGAACCGCTCAGCCATGGCCACCACGTCCCGGACCATGAGCACGCCCTGGCGCCGGGCTTCGTCGTCGGAAACCTCGCCCCCCTCCCCGAGCCACGGAGGGATGGCCTCGCCGTAGGCGCGCCGGAAGGTCTCGGCCAGCCCGCTCGGCAGAGCGCCGGAGCGGGCCGCGTGGCCGTAGAGGCGGGCCAGCCGGACGTCGTGGGCCAGCACAACGCCGGACCGGCGGCGGAGGGCGGCCAGGCTTCCGGTGTGATGCTCGTCGTCGGCCAGCGAATAGACGATCGCGTCGAAGCGGCCGCTGAGGTTCTCCACGGCGTCGAAGCTGCCGAGGGGATGGACGGCGACGCCCTCGGGCGCTTCGGGCCGTCGGCGCTCAGCCGGCCCATCCCCGGCGGTACCGCGGCGCATCCCGTCACCCACGCCCCGGTCGGCGAAGGCCTCGATCTTCCCGAACCGGCGGAGCTCCTCCAGCAAGCGGTAGTTCCAAGCCGCCACCGGGCCGCCGTCGGGAGGGAGCGGCGAGACGAACGCCAGGCGCCACGGCCGGCGAGGGGCACGGGGAGGCGCCGGCAGCCCGCCCGAGAGCACCCGGTCGTAGGTGGCCACGGTCGCCTCGGCGACCTCCCGCCAGGTCGTGGGTGGGCGCCCGGCGGCCGCCAATAACCGGCGCCGCAGGTTTTCGTCGGTCAGCCCGGCTTCGATGGCGGCCGCCATGGCGACGGGATCGCCTGGATCGAAGAGCGCATCGGGCCCCACGATCTCGGGCAGGGACGAGCTGTTGGCCGCCAGCACGGCCGTTCCGCAGGCGAGCGCCTCCGCCACCGGCAATCCGTAGCCCTCGTAGAGCGAGGGAAACACGAACAGCTCGGCGCTCTGGTGCAGCCATAGGAGCACCTCGTCGGGGACGAAGCCCGTGAGCAGCACGTCGTCACCCAGTCCCATTCGCTTCGCCCGCTGCAGCAGGTGGTTGCGCTCCAGGGGGTTTGCCGCGCCACACACGACAAGCTGATACCGGTTCCGGAGCTCTCGCCCGAGCCGGCTCCACGCGTCCAGCAAGGGCTCCAGGTTCTTCCGCTTCTCGTAGTTCCCCACATAGAACACGAACGGGGGCCGGAGGCCCGGCACCGCCGCCGCCGCCGCGGCGGCCACCCGGCTACGGGAGTCGGGCGGCACGAAATGGGCACCCGTTCCCGTGCCGGCCACGAACACCCGGCCGGGATCGAGGCCGAGATGCCCGATGGCATCCGCCCGGGTCGCTCCCGAGTTGGTGAGAACGGCGGTGGCCATCTTCACCAGTTGGAGGCGGGCCCGGTAATGCCTGCGCCTCCCCGCGTCCTCCAGGTAGGACTCGGGCATCAGGTGCGGGATCAGGTCGTGGAAGGTGATGACCCACGGGACACCTGCCGCCCGGGCCTCCGGCGGCAACAAGCGCGACAGCGGGACACCCATCTCGAACAGAGACGGGGTGTGCAGCAGCTGCACGCGGGCCCAATCGACATCGTCGGAGAAGCGCAGCTTGCCGGTGGCGGCCAAGCGCTCGGCCGCCTCGGGCAGCGTCAGGTCGGGGTTGAGGAGGTAGGCCCTGACGGATTCCGGGGCTGCCTCCTCGACCGCCGAAGCGAGTTCGAAAACGTAGCGGGAGATCCCCCGGTGGCGCTGATCCACGCTCTGCGTGGCCTGGAGATCGAACACGACCCCGCCACCCGCCGGGGCCGGCCGCCAATCCGATGGCGGCCGCCGCTGCGTGATGCTCGCCACCAGCGCGTCGGCCAGGCGGTACGGATCCCCGTCCACCACTTCGACCTTGGACCGGTCGGCGGGAAAGGCGTCGAGCCGGGCGAGCGTGGCGTCGATCTCCGAGGTGACGAGGAACCGGCGGGAACGGGCGAGAACGTCGCGGCTGAGGAGCACACCTCGACGCCGGGCGTCGGCCGCACCAAGCCGGTTGCTCTCCCCGAGTCCCGGGGGCACGGCGTCGCCGTAGGCCGCGGCGATGATCCCGCCCAGGCCCGCAGCTTCCCGAGCAGGGCCCGACAGCGCGCCCGAACGGGCGGCGTGCTCGTACAGACCGGCGAGATGCACGTCGTGGGCCACGACGATCCCGTCCCGGCGCCGCCGTAGTGCCTCGAGCGAGCCCGTGTGGTGGTCGTCGGCGGCCACGGAGTACACGACGGCGTCGAAGGTGCCGCCATGTTCCTCCACCGTCTCCAAGGCGGCGATGGGATGGATCGGAACGCCCGGCGGCGCTTCGGGGTCCCGCAACTCCCGGGTGGCGTCGGACGGCCGGTCGGCGAAGGCGTGGACGTCGGCGCGGCTAGCCAGCTCCTCGGCGAGCCGGTAACTCCACCGGGCCTTCGGGCCCCCGTCCGGCGGGAACGGCCCGGCCAGGGCGATCCGGGGCCGGCCTCCGCTGGCAACATGTCTGGCACCGGCCGGCGCCGGGCGGCGCTCTCCCGGAACGGACAGTTTGCCGGTCAGGACGAGGTCGTAGACGGCGGCCGTCGCCGTCGCCACCTCGGCCCACGTTGTCGGGGGGCGTCCGGCGGCGGCCAGCAGCCGCGCCCGCAACGCGTCGTCGGTCAACCCCCGCTCGATGGCCGCCGCCATGGCCGCCGTGTCCGTGGGGTCGAAGAGCGCCTCGGGCCCGACGATCTCGGGCAACGACGACGCATTGGCAGCCAGCACCGGCGCCCCGCAGGCCAGCGCTTCGGCCACCGGCAGCCCGTAGCCCTCGTACAGCGACGGGAAGACGAACAGGTCGGCACCCTGATGGAGCAGCAGCAACACGTCGTCGGTCACGAAGCCGGTGAAGCACACCTCGTCGGCGACGCCCATCTGGCCGGCCCGGTACTCGAGATGGCGCAGCTCGCTGGGCTTGAGAGGGCAGCACAGCGCCAGTTGCCAGTTCGCCCTGACCTGCTTGGGCAGACGGGACCAGGCTTCCAGCAGCGGTTCCAGGTTCTTCCGCTTCTCGTAACTGCCGATGTAGAAGACGTACGGAGGCCGCAGGCCGGGCACGGCGGCCGCCGCGGCCGCCGCCGCCTCGTGCCGTGAGGTGGGGGGCACGAACTGGGGGCCTGTCCCTGACCCCACCACGAACACGCGGCGAGGGTCCAGACCCAGGTGCTCGACGACGTCCCGGCGGGTGGCCTCCGAGAGGGTGAGCACGCCGGCCGCCGTCCGCACCATCTGGAGGCGGGCGAGGTACCGCCGCCGGAGGCCGGGGTCCTCCAGGTAGTAGTCCGGCATGAGATAGGGGATGAGGTCGTAGAAGGTGACCAGCCTCGGCACCGCGGCCCGGCGGGCCGCCGGCGGGAGCTGCCGGTGGGGCCGCACCGTCATCTCCAGCGGCGAGGCGATGTGGAGGAGGCCGGCCGACGCCCAGTCCACGTCGTCGGAAGACCGCAACTTGCCCGTCGCCACCAGGCGCTCGGCGGCCTCGGGCAAGGCCCGGTCCGGGTTGATCAGGTAGGCGCCGACCGCGTCGGGGACGGTCTCCTCCAAGGCCAGGGCCAGTTCAAGGACGTACCGGGGGATACCCCGATGGCGCTGGTCGACGCTCTGCGTCGCCTGGATGTCGAAGAGGACCGGGCCTGCCGGCCGGTTCACGCCGGTTGGGACAGCCGGCTCAACGCCGCCTCGATCCCGGCGAGGCGCTGGCCGACGGAAGCGACTTCTTCGCCCAGCCGCTCGACCGACACCTGGAGGCGAGCCAGCGACTCGCCGACGAGGACGGTGCTCTCGTTGGCCGCTTCGAGGTCGTCGATCATCCAGCGGCGCAGCTCGCCCAAGTTGAACAGGAGCTGCTCGGACATCTGCGACAGGTCCGTGGAGACGGTGTGGAGCACCTCCGCCTGGCGGGGCAGCTCGGGAAGCACCCGCTCCTCCAGCTTCTTGTCCACCCGCCAGTCGATCCGCCGATCGATCTGCGGCAGCGCCCGCTGGAGTACCCGCTGCATCACTCCCAAAACAACGCTCCTCGTGAGTTCTCGAGCCCGCGAGGATCGTAGCTGTGGCACTCCGACTTTCGGGCTCTTCACTAGTCTGAGGGTCTTGACCGTGACCGGCCCCGCATCGATGGCTCCGACTGATGGTCCTGGGCGGACCGTCGTGTTCCGGCCGTTCCCCGGGTACTCCTTCACGATCACCGGCCAAGGGTCGGACGCAGGGGTGATCGGGGAGATCGACCGCTCCGGTGGCCTCTACCAACGCGACCTGGCCGGTCTTCTGCGCCGCCTCCTCCCCGCCGACGGGGTGGTCATCGACGCCGGCGCCCACGTCGGGGTCCTGACGCTCCTGACCGCCCGCCTCTGCCCGCTCGGCCACGTCTACGCCTTCGAACCGGCCCCCGCCAGCCATGAGCACCTCGTCGCCAATCTCGCCGCCAACCAGGCCGGGAACGTCACGCCCGTCCGCGCCGCCCTCCACGACACCGACGGGACGCTCGCCTTCAACTTCAACGAGATCAACCCCGGGGGCTCGTCCGTGCGGACGGGAGAATCTGGGGGTGCGACTACCACCGTGTCCGCCGTCCGTCTCGACACCTGGGCGGCGACGGAGGGACTCAAGCGCCTCGACCTCGTCAAGCTGGACGTCGAAGGCGACGAACTCGCCGCGCTGGACGGTATGGCGGCCACGCTGGCCCGCTTCCGGCCGCTGCTGGTCGTCGAGTGCAACCCCGTTGCCCTCCGCCGGTTCGGGCACCGTTCCTGGCAGGAGCTCCTGGCCCGCCTGCAGACCCTGGGCTCCACCGTCGCCGTCGTCGGCCCGGGGGGAACGGCCGAGCCCGTCCGATCCGCCGACGGACTCAGGCGGCAACTCGGGGACCACGGCGTCGTCGACCTGGTGGTGCGACCCGGAGCGAGCCCGCGGTCGCGCCTGGCCGACTTCCTGCGGGGACTCCGGAGCGAGGTACGCGCCCGCCGGGAACACCCCCGGAACGAACCGCCCGTCAACAACTTCGTGGTCCAGCCCGACATCACCCTGTCGACCTCCGCCACCGAGGTGACCGGCGCGCCGAACGAAACCGTCACGGTCCCCGTCCGCGTGGTGAACCACAGCGGCTTCTGGCTCTCCTCCGCCTTTCCCCACCACCCGGTGCGAGCCTGCTACCGCTGGGCGGATGACGACGGGACCGTCGTCGTCCCGGAGGGCCACCGGACCTCGTTCCCGGAGCCGATCCCCCCGGGCGCCACCGGTGAGCTCGACGTGACGGTCCAGCTCCCGCCTGCATCCGGTCGGTACCAGCTCATCGTGACCCTGCTGCAGGAGGAGTTCGCCTGGCTGGACTGGGTGGAGCCAGGGTGCGCCATCCGGGTCCCCGCCACCGTCGGCTAGCCCCCTACTATCCCTTCGCATGATCCCCGGCCCGGAGCAGACCCCCGACGTCGACGCGCAGACCCCCGACGTCGACACGCTGGTCGCCGAGCTGCAGGCCAAGGTGAAGGAACGCCGACGGAACGGCACGTACCCGCCCGGCCTGGAAGAGGACCTGGCGATCCATTTCGAAGTGATGCTGAACCGCGGGATGCGGGCTCCCCGCCCGGTGGACATCCACGGCCCATTGGGCCGGATCGCCGAGGCTCTGCCGCTGGAGTCGTCCCGGATCCCGACCGTCTCCCGCCATCCCGCCGGGACTGCTTTCCATCAGACCGTCGCCCGGATCGTCAGCCGCCAGACGGAAGGGGCCCTTCAGCAGGTGCAGGCCTTCGCCGGGCCGGTGGCCGAGGCCCTCGGGGCCCTGACCACCGCCTTCGAAGACCTGGCCCGCGAGGTCCGCGACGACCTGAGCACCCGGCTGGATACCGTGCTCGAACGCCAAGCCATCTACGAGCGCTGGATGACCCAGCGCGGGGAGCCGATCGAGCACACCGACCCCGCTCCGACACCGACTTCGGACGAGATCCGAGCCCGGAAACAGGAGCTGGCCGCCCGCGCTCCTGAGCCGGTCCTCCAAATCGGTGACGGTGCCGGCGACGTGCTGGGCACGCTGTCCGGAGCGGAAGACGCATCCGTCGGAGGCGTTGTGCTCGTCCAGGTCATCGAACAACTCTCCGCCCGGGACATCGTCACGCTCGCCGCCGTCTCCGCCGCCAAGCTCGCTCCCGGCGGCCAGGTCCTCATCGACATGCGCAACCC
>CAZCVW010000024.1:0-4446 GCA_964502185.1 uncultured Burkholderiales bacterium | reverse complement strand
GGCCGCCCACTCCACCCCGCCTACCTCAGCTTCCTGTTCCAGCAGGCGGGATTCGATCGGGTCCAGATCGAGTGGGGCGGCGGCGACGACCAGGCTGCCAGTGTCGGCGCGGCCCGCGAACTCAAGCGGCGGCTGTTCACGCCGCGCGACTACCTTCTGACCGCCGTCCGCTAACCGGTGCGACTGCTCTACGTCCTCCAGCGCTACGGCCTCGAAGTAGCCGGCGGAGCCGAGCGTCACTGCCGCGAGTTCGCCACCCGCCTCGCCCGGATGGGCCACGACGTCGAGGTGCTCACCAGCTGCGCCGTCAACCACGCCGACTGGGCCAACTACTACCCCGAAGGCACCGCCGACGTGGACGGGGTGGCCGTCCACCGGCTGGCCGTCACGGAACTGCGCGACGACTACTTCTTCCCGGAGCTCAACCGGCGGGTGCTGTTCGGACGCCCTCCCGGCCTCCACGTCCAGCGGCGTTGGCTCGAGGTCCAGGGCCCTCTGGTGCCCGGCCTCGTTCCCTGGCTCCTCGAGCGCGGGCCCGCCTACGACGTCGTCGTCTTCTTCACCTACCTCTTCTACCCCACCTGTGCCGGGCTGCCGGCGGTCTCCGGCGTCGTCCCCACCGTCCTCCATCCCACCGCCCACGACGAGCCGGCGCTGCGCATTCCGTACTTCGACACGGTGTTCCGCCAACCGGGCGCCTTCGCCTTCTCCACTGAAGAGGAGCGCAGGCTGGTCTACGGGCGCTTCCACCTCACCCAGCCCTCGGCGGTCATCGGCGTGGGCGTCGACACCGAACCGGTGCCCCGCGCGGAGGAGACCTTCCGGGCGGCCTACGGGCTCGGGGAGCGGCCCTACCTGGCCTTCGTCGGGCGCGTGGAGCCCGGGAAGGGATCGGTCGAGCTCTACGAGTTCTTCACCGCCTACAAGGAGCGGAACCCGGGACCCCTCGCCCTCGTGGTCGTGGGAACCGAGGTGCTGCCGTTGGCGCCGCACCCGGACGTCGTCGTCACCGGTTTCGTCGACGAGGCGACCAAGCAGTCGGCGCTGGCCGGGGCGCACTGCCTGGTGCAGCCGTCCTACTTCGAGAGCTTCTCCATGGTCCTCACCGAGGCGTGGGCCCAGGGCAAGGGCGCCCTGGTCCAGGGTCATTGCGCCGTGCTGGCCGGCCAGGCCCGGCGGGCCGGCGGAGGGATCCCCTACCGGGGGTTCGCCGAGTTCGAAGCCGCCGTCGACCGGCTCGTGGCCGACGCCGCCCTGCGCGACCGGTTGGGCGCCTCCGGACGCCGGTACGTGGAGGAGCACTACACCTGGCCGGCGGTCATGAACCGCTACGAGCGGTTCCTCGCCGCCCGGGCCGCCTCCGCACCCGATCACGTGCCTCAGGCCCTCTCTGTGCTGGAATGAATCCCATGCGCGTCCTTATCACCGGGATCACCGGCATGGTTGGCAGCCACCTGGCCGAGTACTGCCTCGGCCGCGGCGACGTCGAGGTGGTCGGCACCGTCCGGTGGCGGAGCCCCCGGGACAACATCACCGGCATCCTCGACCAGATCCGCCTCGTCGACTGCGATCTGCGCGACCAGGCCGGCGTGCGGCGGGTGCTCGAGGACGTGGCTCCCGACGCCATCTTCCACCTCGCCGCCCAGAGCTTCGTCCCGGCCTCGTGGGCGGGACCGGCCGACACCCTGGCGACCAACGTGATCGGCCAGGTGCACCTCCTCGAGGCCATGCGGGACCTGTCCCTCACCGACGTCCCCATCCAGATCTGCGGGTCCTCGGAGGAATACGGCCTCGTGCACCCGGAGGAGACGCCGATCACCGAGGACAACCCGCTACGGCCTCTCTCGCCCTACGCCGTGTCCAAGGTCGGCCAGGACCTGCTCGGCTGGCAGTACCACCAGAGCTTCGGGCTGCGGTGCGTCCGCACCCGCGCCTTCAACCACGAGGGGCCCCGGCGGGGCGAGGTGTTCGTCACCTCCAACTTCGCCAAGCAGATCGCCGAGATCGAGGCGGCCAAGCGCCCGCCCGTCATCGAGGTCGGGAACCTCGACGCCCGCCGGGACTGGCACGACGTGCGCGACACGGTCGTCGCCTACTGGCTGGCCGCGACCCAGGGCGAGCCGGGCGAGGTCTACAACATCGGCCGCGGCGAAGCGCTCTCCATCCGGGGGATGCTCGACATCCTCCTGTCCATGGCCAAGGTCGACGTGGAGGTGCGCCCGGTCCCGGAGCGCATGCGGCCCTCCGACGTGGAACTGCTGCTCTGCGACCCGTCGAAGTTCAAGGCCAGGACGGGATGGGAACCGAAGATTCCCCTGGACCAGACGCTGCGCGACACCCTTGAGTACTGGCGCGAACGGGTCTGACGCGGTCTGATACTCCGTTTACTCCGTTCGACGTCGCCCTCGACGTCACGCCGCTGATCGGACCCCGGTCCGGGGTCGGCTATTTCGTGGCCGAGATCCTCGACGCCCTGCGGGACAGTCCGGGCTTCCGGCTCGTGCCCTACGCCCTGTCGGTCCGGGCCCGGCTCGGCGGCCGGGACGCCGCCCTCCCCGAGGGCACGCGCCTGCTGCCCTTCCCCGCCGCCGCCGCCATCTCCGCCTGGGGTCGCATGGACCAGCCCAGCGCCGAGCGGTGGCTGGCCCCGGCCCGGGTGATCCACGGCACCAACTACGTCGCCCCCCCGGTCAAGGGGGCGGCCACGGTCCTCACCGTCCACGACTGCTCCTTCGCCCGGCACCCCGAACTCTGCTCCCCCGCCGTCCGGCGCTTCGGGCCCGCCCTGCGCCGGGCCGTCGCCCGGGGCGCCTGGGTGCACACCCCGTCCCGCTTCGTCGCCGAGGAAGCCGCCGACATCCTCGGCACCGACCGCGTCGTGGTCGTGCCCCACGGCGTGCCCCGCCTCGCCCTCCCGGCCGCTCCCCTCGGCGGGCTGGTCGGCGACAGCCCCTTCGTGCTCGCCCTCGGCACGCTCGAGCCCAGGAAGAACGTGCCGCAACTCGTCCGGGCCTTCGGGGCCGTCGCCGCCGAGCACCCCGGCTTGCGATTACTGGTGGCGGGGGCCGACGGGCCGGCCCGTCCGGCGGTCGAGGCCGCCCGCGACGCCCTGCCCCCGGCCATCGCCAAGCGGGTCCATCTCGCCGGGTACGTCGACGACCGCACCCGGGCCACCCTGCTCGCCCGGGCCCGGGTCTTCGTGTACCCCTCCCTCTACGAGGGTTTCGGTTTCCCCGTCCTCGAAGCCATGGCCGCGGGCACCCCGGTCGTCGCCGGATCCTCGGGGGCCGTCATCGAGGTGGCCGGCGACGGCGCCCTGCTCGTCGACCCGACCGACGTCGACGCGCTGGCCGAAGCCATCTCCCGGGTGCTGGCCGGCGGCGAACTGACCGACGGGCTGATCCGGGCCGGCCGGCGGCAAGCCGCCGGCTTCTCGTGGCGACGGGCGGCCGAGGGTTTGCGAGACCTCTACGCCCGCGCCGCCGCGAGCACGTGACCGGGCCCATGAGAAAAGCAGCCCGGGCGTGCGTATAGCCCTCCAGACGGGTCAGCTGAGGGCGCCGGTTCCCGGCGGCATCGGGCGCTACGTCGAGGGGCTGATAGCCCACCTTCCGCCGGCCGGCGTGGAGATCGAACCGTTTGCCGGCGGGCGCTGGCACTACCAGGCCTGGCACCGGTTCCGGCGGCCCCGGCCGCGCCTGCCGGCCGGCGTGGAACTCATCCACGCCCCCAGCCTGGCCGTCCCCCCACCCGGGCCCCTCCCGCTGGTGGTGACGGTCCACGACCTCGCCTTCAACACCCATCCCGAGTGCTTCCCGCCCCGGGGCCGGGCGTTCCACCAGCGGGGTCTCGAACTCGCCCGCCGCAGCGCCGCCGCCGTCATCGTGCCGTCCGCCTTCACCGCCCGGGAGTTGATCTCCACCGCCGGGTTCGACGAGCGGCGGATCCACGTCGTCCACCACGGGATCGATCCTCTGCCCGCCCGCACACCCGACGACGTGGCCCGCCGGTTGGCCCGCCTGGGCTTGGCCGACGGCGTCCCCTTCCTGCTCTCCGTCGGCACCGTCGAGCCCCGGAAAGGTCTCGAGGTGGCGGCCGCCGCCCTCCGCCGGCTCCCGGGCGACGTGCGGCTCGTGGTGGCCGGCCCGCCCGGGTGGGGACCACCCCCCGATCTGAGGCTGGGTTCCGGTCGGGCCGGCGTGATCGTCACCGGGCGCGTCGGAGAGGACGACCTCGACGCGCTCTACCGGGGGGCGGCCGTGCTCGTCATGGCCTCGCGCACCGAGGGCTTCGGCCTGCCCGCGGTCGAAGCCATGGCCCGGGGTTGTCCGGTGGTGGCCGCCGCGGCCGGGAGCCTGCCCGAGGTGCTGGGCGACGCCGGCGTCCTCGTCGCCGAGGCCGACCCGGAGTCGCTGGCTGCCGCTGTGAGCGGCGTGCTCGACGACC